>JAHFMZ010000002.1:0-12293 GCA_023267555.1 bacterium | reverse complement strand
ATATGCTTATACTAAAAGTATGAAAGGTACAATAGGAATTGATGAGGTGGGGAGGGGTCCTTTGGCTGGGCCTGTGACACTGTGTGCTGTTTACATAGAAGACACTAAAGTAGTGAAGCGAGACATTTTTAATGATACTATTAGAGATTCTAAGAAACTTTCAAAATTAAGAAGAAATAATATATATATAACTATTAGAAATAACAGAATGTTAAAAACTAAAATTATATATGCTATCTCTTCACGTAGTGCAAAATATATAGACAAGCACGGTATAAACAAAGCGATCAAGCAATGTCTCCTTTCGTGTGTAAAACAACTTTCAAAACAAAATGTGCCAGTATATGACTTAAAAATACATTTGGATGCTGGACTGTCTATACCATTAAAGTCTTTAAAACAAACAAGTTTTATCAAAGGGGATGAAAATTATGTAGAAATAGCTTTGGCGTCTATTTTAGCAAAAGATCATAGAGATGCATATATGAAGAAGATTGCCCCCGGATATAAAGAGTATTTTTGGGAAAAAAATATGGGTTATGGCACCCTAAAACACAGAGAAGCTATACATAGATATGGAGCCACTAAATATCATAGAATATCATTTTTAAAAGCTTTCAAATTTTAAAAATAAAAATCATTATTTTAAAAATTTGATTTTTAATGTTTAAGTTACTTGGACTTTATCCACACATTATGATGTACTTATGCACCATTTTTACTATACTTAAATAAAAGATATTTTATGTATAAATTTATTAATAAAACAGGTCTCAGCTTTGAGGGTTTAATGTTTAATTTTGTTGTTTTTGTTGTTTTTGTTAGTGCTCTCGTTAACACTGTTACAGTAAATGCTGCAACCTCACTTCCTGTCGCCGGTTCAAAAAAAGTTTCAGTACCGTTTGTAGATAAAATGTCGCTCTTACTTTATTGTAATTTAAATATTTTTTCTACAGCACCTATTGATACGAAGCGTTGTAATTATGAAGATGTTGCTTCAGGCCTAGTTCCTAAAATTAATATACCTACCACTTCGTCAGTAGTTAATTCTAATATAATAAATAGTTTTACAAATAGTTCAAATACTAATAGTACGAACAATAATCCAATCGCTATAACATCACCTAGTCCTACTGTCATTACTGAGTATGTAACAAAATATATTCAAGGACCCGCTGGCCCAGCTGGCCCTGCAGGACCTGCCGGTGTTAATGGTAGAGATGGAACAAATGCACAGAGTACTGTAGCGACTAGTTTTATACCAACAAGTGGTTCCTCTATAAATGTTTCTACTGTTGGATATTTGAAAGATACAATAATTGACTATGCAACTTTAAATCACGGTACAGCTAGTAATCTTTCTCTATCAAACCCAACTATAAGTTCTGCTATTTTTTCTGGTGGTACAACTTTCAACGGGTCTATAGGAATTTCCGCCACGGGTACTCTTACTGTTTCTGGTACATCTACACTTGCTACAACCACAGCGACTAATTTTACTTCTCCCTTGGTAACTCTTACAGGGGAGTTGGTAGACTCAGTCGGGGCAACAGGTACTCCAGGCCAGGTACTTGCTAGTAACGGAGCTTCAACTTACTGGACAACAGTTAGCGGTTCTTTGGTGGGAGGTTCAGCTACATCTTCTATATTAATTTGGAACGGATCAGCTTGGGTAGAAAACACAAAGTTCGCATCTGATTCAAATGGAAACACTTCCGCCAGTGGGACTCTCCGTGTTTATGGTAAAACAACACTCGGAAATGCCTCAACAACAGCACTCACAGTTTCTGGTGATACAGTGCTTGCGACAACTACTGCGACTAATTTGACAGCAACTAGTTTAACATCAACAAATGCGACTTCCACCACTGGTTGGTTCTCATCATTGTTGTCTGCTCTGAGTGCGGCATTTACGAATCTTACAGCTACGAATGCTACTATTGCGAATCTTACCGCCAGTACTTCAACTTTGGCAACAACCACAATTAGCAAACTTACGGCTCCATCAGTGACACTTTCAGGTCAATTAGTTGACTCATTAGGTGCAACAGGAAGTGCTGGGCAAGTGCTTGCGACAACTGGTACTACAACATATTGGACTACAGTGGCTGGAGGCGGAGGTTCTTTGGCTGATGGTACTGTAACTAATTCAGTATTGTACTGGAACGGAGTAGCTTGGGTAGAAAACACAAAGTTCGCATCTGATTCAAATGGAAACACTTCCGCCAGTGGGACTCTCCGTGTTTATGGTAAAACAACACTCGGAAATGCCTCAACAACAGCACTCACAGTTTCTGGTGATACAGTGCTTGCGACAACTACTGCGACTAACTTTACTGCCACAAATGCGACCTCCACTACCGGCTGGTTCTCATCCTTGTTATCTGCTTTGAGTGCGGCATTTACAACTCTTACAGTAAGTGGCCACACAACACTTGGTACTGCTTCAACAACAGCTCTTACTGTTTCTGGCGATACGACTTTAGGCAACGCCTCTTTGGGTAACGCTTCTTCAACAGGAGGGGTAACTGCAGCAATGTTTTATGGTTCTGGTGCTGGGCTTACAGGAACAGCTGGTAGTTTGACTGCTGGAACAATCTCTTCACAAGGTTCTCTCGCAACATTGTCTGCTGCTCCAGCAGGGACACTATCTGGAGATACACTTAATGCAACAGTAGTCACATCATCTCTTACTAGTGTTGGAGCTTTGGCTTCAGGTTCTATAGCTTCTGGTTTTGGAACAATTGCGACAGCAAACACTATCACAGGTACTACGTTGAACGGTACAACAGGTATTAACACTGGTGCTGGTGCTGGAACAAATAGGATTGATGTAAACGGTAATTTGGTAAATATTGGAACGATTGCGTCTGGCTTAATAAATGGACAAACAATTTCTTCTGCAGCAAATTTCACAGGAACACTCACTGTTGCAAGTAATACTACGTTGGCAAATGCTTCTTCTACAGCTTTAACTGCAACTACTTTGTATTCATCTACAGCCAATATTACAAACGCTTCTACATCTAATATCACAGCTTCTGGTAATTTGTATCTCTCAGGACTTACCGCCGGGTCAATTCCATTTATAAGTACTTCGGGCCTTCTTACACAAAGTAATTCTCAGTTATTTTGGAATAATGCTAGTAGTTCTTTAGGTATTGGGACATCAACTCCAAATAGAAAGCTTGAAATCCTTGATTCAAATAGTGAACCACAATTTAGACTTAGTAAGACCACTTCTGTCTATGCAGATATGACACTTGATAATAGTGGAGATCTTACTTTCACTACTACTGGTTACAACATTAAAGCTATGAGTAATAATCTTTATATTTGTGATAACGCTGGTTGTCCAGGATTGTGGACACCAGGAACAGCCACAACTACAACAGCTGGAAATGTGTTTGTTGAAAATGCGACAGTCTTTGGAAATGGATTTGCTTTAACGATGGGAACGACTAGTACTACTACATTAGAAATGCGTGATCACACCGGTGCCCTTATTATGGTCTTTGACGAAGTTCCATAAAGACAAATATATAAAATAATATAGTTTAAATTTATAATCTCCTAATGTTTGAAACATTAGGAGATTATAAATTTATTTTGGTTTTTTGTGTTAAAATATACAAATGTTCGAAGAGATTAATAAATTAAAAGATTTAATTATTCATTGGTTAATATTATTTTTATTTACAGGCCTCTTCTTTTTCTTTTTTGGAATATCAACTATTAATGTCCGTGGTACTGATTTTACACTACCGTTACCGACAGAAAATACTTTTTCTATACAATTTTTTAAAATGATGCAGAACGATCTTCTGCCAAGTGGAGTTACTTTGGTGGCTACAGGCCCACTATCTGCTCTTAACACCCAAACCATTATTGCTTTTATGCTTTCGTTTTTGATTACTTTTCCTTATTTAATTTATAGGCTAGTAAAGTATATATCTCCAGCTTTATATAAAGGTGAACGTAGGATATTTTTATCGCTGCTTATTCCCACGATAGTTTTGTTTTTATTTGGATGCATTTTTTCTTATTTATTTGTCATACCACCAACTTTTAAGGCCTTATATGCTTATACGACAAACACGGGGGTCACAGCTCTTTTCTCAATGGAGGCCTTTGTCTCGTCTGTTATGACTTTTATGATGGTTGCAGGGGTATTATTTTTACTTCCAATCTTTATGGTATTCCTTAGTTTTATAGGAATTGCCCCGCCAGAGTTTTGGTGGAAGAATTGGCGTTATGCACAGTTAACTTTCTTGCTTTTTTCTGCTATAATTACACCAGATGGAAGTGGTGTTAGTATGATACTTCTTTCATTACCTCTCACTGTGTTATATGCAGTGGGGGCGACAGTATCTAAAGTTAAATGGGGAAGAAGGAATAGGTTTTAATTTAAACTTATACCAAATTTATTTATTAATATATTCACTACTATGTTTGGAATAGGAATACCAGAATTAATCATTATAGCAGTTGCCTTCGGAATTTTATTTTATGGTAGTCAAAAGATGACAGAATTTGCTAGATCTCTTGGTAGATTTACTGGTGAATTCAAAAAAGGTAAACAAGATATAGAACGTGAATTAAAAGCCGGAGAAGCTTCAGCGTCTGAGGACACAGAGCGTAAGGCAAAAAAATAGACGTTTATAATATAATTATATGGAACAAGAAATAAGAATTCATAATCATCAGCAATTTTTACAAGCAGATGATTTAGCTGAAATTAAAGACAAGAGACGTTCACTTTTGAAATATGCTTTCTTTGGTGGTGGATTCTTTATGATTGGAAAAATTCTTGGACCTAGTATCAACTTTTTATCATTTGATAATGATTTCGGTAAGGTTACTAATTTTAAAAACTTTCGTCTCGTTGAATCCAATAAAGAGTTAAGATTTTTTGATAAAATGGGGAATGAAATACTTACTCTTGATAGAGAGTTGTAATATTAATATTAATCAAAAAATAATTTTATGGTAAAAATTTCGGCCAACCGTCTAGATATGGAAACCAAACGTCTGGAGCGTCCCCAGATGAAGAATTACACTGAAACTTTGGTTACAGTAGCTGCGGTAGCTTCAACCACTTTAGATGTTTCTCTTGGTAATGTATTCGCGTTATCTCAAGACACATCAATTACAACTTTAACTATTAGTAATATTCCTGCGACGGGGACAGTGTGTAGCATCACCATCATAAGAACTCACGATGCCACAGCTACAACATTTACTATAGCTTGGCCCGCAGCTTTTAAATGGGCAGCAGCAACAGCTCCAACACTTACCCAAGCTGCGAATGCTGTAGATATTATAAATGCTACAACTAAAGACGGAGGTACAACTTGGTATGCCTTCGCTGCTGGCCTTAATCTTAGCTAGATTTAGCACCGTAAAAGCGCTATAAGATATAAGGACATTAAACATTTTATATTTTATAAAATTTATGTGTATAACTACGAAGTTATCCTTTTCTATAAAAAGTTATTGTGTTGTATACTTTATATATGTGTAACTCCTTCACATTCTAATCTTACTTTATGATAAAAAAAATACTACATTTCATTCATTATCATAACTTTTTTTCTATCGCAGTTATTTTGATTTCTATATGGGTTAGTACTGCAATCGCTGCAAATCAGAATTTGCAACAAAATATCATTGCGCAAAAAGAAGTTGTGCGATCTGTAGACAATACTTATGTTGTAAATACTGATTTCAGTGCTTATGATGTGGGTCTTAAAGTTCAAAATGTTAAAGAAGATGAAGATTGGTATTATGTTGACTACACTTACAATACAGCTGAAGTTGTAGATTATGTATGGAAGCAAGTCCCTAAAACTGGTTCTATGAAAATCTCTAAAGGAGAGCTTGGTGGGCGCGATCTTGGTCTTTATGTAGCTAATCAATTAGGACAAATAGGTGATCAGCAACTTGCTTACTTAAAAAATGTTCAAAAGGAGGAAAAGAAAATTGGTGTGACTCAGAAAGTTGTAGCTACTGAATATTCTGGATTAGTCGGACAATTTTTGAGTACTGATGAAAAAACTTTTGATGGTTATCAGCCGGTCAAACCACCAGTTGAAGTTACCTCTGATGAAACAGTTAGTGCTAATCCAACAGTTGTTGGTACGACTTTAGGTACAACAGTAGGAGAGCCTGCTCCAGTTCTTACACGTGAAGAAGTGCAATCTTTAATTCAAGATACTGTAAAGCGACTTCTTGCTGGAGAAAGTGTAAGTACTCAACCTACTCCTAGTGAACCGACCACTCCTACAGATACTCCTACTACAACAGATACAACTACTAATACAAGTACAACAACAACTGATACAACAACAAGTAGTACAACACCAGATACAACGCCTACATCAGAACCTACTCCAACACCAACCCCTGAGCCAACACCAGGTACATCCACAAGCACAACTCCTTAGTTTTTCGTCAAAAAATATTTTTATTTGTTTGATGTATTGTTGATAGATATGCACAAAATCTAGCGGTTGATTATTATTGATAAATGCGCTATAATATAATTTATTATGGTAGTACGAATGAGACACACACGAGCGCATACGGCAAATCGTCGTAGTCATCACGCTCTTAAGGTTGCAAATATTGTAGCCTGCAAGAATTGTGGAGCTATGAAAACTCCACACCACGTCTGTGATGTATGTGGTTTTTATCGAGGCAAAAAAGTATTACAAGTAAAAACAAAAGCAAACACAAAAGCTTAAAAACACTACTAATCTCACCAAATTGCTCTTTTAAAATCGTATGAGTACCCGTCATATAGCACGAACACTCGTTTTGCAAACACTTTTCGAACTTGATATGAAAGGTGAGTTAAGTGCATCTATGGATACGGTAGATCAAATTCTTTTACGTAATAGTAATGAATTTGGTGAGGGTATAAAAGATATCTCTTTTGCAAAAGCGATAATTATTAGTACTTTGTCGAGACGTATTACTCTTGATGATATCATTACTAGAGCTGCACCTGATTGGCCTCTTGAAAAAATTGGAATGGTAGACAGAAATATCCTTCGTATTGGATTATCCGAACTTTTATTTGGTGATAGGGCACAAGTTCCTCCGAAAGTTGCGATTGATGAATCTATTGAACTTGCAAAAACTTTTGGTGGTGAGACATCTGGACGATTTGTGAATGGTGTACTTGGAGCTATCTATAAAGAAATGGGTGAACCAGAAAAAGCCCAAGTTACTAAAAGTAAAAAAGATCATTTTGAAACAGGAAAGCGTGAGCTTCTCGCAGGAGCAGTTGTATGTAGTCGTCACGAAAATAAATTGTTTGTCGGTCTTGTTCACGATGTTTTTGGATATTGGACTTTACCTAAAGGACACATCAAGGAAAATGAAATAGAGGAGGAAGGTGTTATACGTGAATTAAAAAAGGAAATAGGTATTTCTGTTCGTGTTATAGAAAAGCTTGGTGAAAACGAATATATTGCAAATAAACCAGAACAAGGTAAAGTAGTAAAACACGTTAGTTATTATTTAACTATTTCAGACCATATGCCATTAATGCTTGAAAAGAAAGGTGGATTGGATGAGGCAAAATGGTTCGGGTCTAAGGAAATAAATAGCTTACGTATATATGATGATATAAAGCCATTGCTCGAAAAAGCTTTGGAAAAGGCAAAAAATAGTGACCAGTGGCCAGTGGGTGGAGGACAGCAAGCTTCTAATGCAAGCCAATAAATTATGACTCTTAAAGATTTCGAACAATATAATAATGTAAATTTTACTGATAAGACGCTTTTGGAACAGGCGTTTATTCACCGTAGTTTTATTAATGAAAATCCTCGTAGTGGATTAAATCATAATGAACGCTTAGAATTTTTGGGGGATGCGGTTTTGGAATTAGTTGTTACAGAATATTTATATACAAAATATCCACATCAAAATGAAGGAGATTTAACAGCGTATCGTTCTGCACTTGTAAATGCAATTACTTTGGGAGAAGTCGCTGAGAGTTTTATGTTTAACGATATGATGAAGCTTTCAAAAGGTGAAGCCAAAGATGTTTCGCGTGCTCGTTCGTCTATATTAGCAGATGCTTATGAAGCATTTATTGGAGCTTTATACCTTGATCAGGGATATGAAAAAGCAAAAGAATTTATAACACACACTCTTTTAATCAAGACTGAGGAAATTATAAAAAAAGGACTTTATAAAGATGCTAAAAGTTTCATTCAGGAAAAGTCTCAAGAGATTTATGGTTTTACACCGATGTATAAAGTTATAAATCAAGAGGGTCCAGATCACGATAAATTATTTAATGTGGGTGTATATTTTGGAGAAGAATTAATTGCCGAAGGAGAAGGTAAAAGTAAACAAGAAGCAGAAACGTCTGCTGCCAAAAAAGCATTAGAGAAAAAAGGATGGGCTGGGAAATAAAACTCAAATAAAAAAAGACGCTCACCCGAGTCTTGCAATGAGTGAGCGGATGTCCGAATAAAGGAAAGTCTGATAGGAGGATGTTCTAGATACCCGACGGTAAAGCCAGTCAGGGTGGTGTGCACACTTTACATCGCCTCTTGCTTTCCAGTGGACATCTATACTCACAGTACATTATATTTGGAAAATATGAAAGCTTCAGTTATAAAATCGTTATAAAATAAAGAGCCGCCAGAATGGCGGCTCTTTATTTTGCTTGTTCTGATATTAGAACGCGCGACGTGGACGATCCTCGCGAGGTGCGAGTGGACGCGCTACGTTCACCGTTAGACGGCGACCAAGAAAATCTTGATCGTGGAACATAGCTATCGCCTTTTGAGCTTCTTCGTCAGATGACATTTCAACAAAGCCGAAGCCTTTTGAACGATTAGTCATCTTGTCGATGATGATCTGAGCTGAAGTAACTGTACCAGCTGCACTGAAATGTGCCTTAAGATCTTCGTTAGTAGAAGTGTAGGGGATACCACCTACGTAAAGTTTTGAATTCATTTATTTTTAGAAACTAATTGTTAACATAAGCTCTAGCGCACATTATTACAAGTGTGTAAACCGTAGGAACGTGGAGTTGCTTATTTAAATTAATACTACCACAAATGATAGTGAATAGTCAATAGACAGTATATACAGAATAAGATGTTTTAGAGCTTGCCCAAATCAAGAGTTTGAGTAATACCAATGTCTTTTACGAATTCATTGACGTGAGACACGACAATCATTGGCCCCTCATAGGCTTTTAAAGCTTCTGCTATAACAGGAATATGACGGAAATTTATATGGTTAGTTGGCTCGTCAAGAATTAATAGTCCAGGTTGTAATAAACGGAGGTATGCAAACATTAGTAAACCTTTTTGCCCTTCAGACAATAGTCCAATTTTTGTGGAGAGTTGTTCTGCTCCAAGTAGCATACTTGCTGCTGTCCTTCTCAATAATTGGTCGTCTAATTTTTTCAAAACTTTTGCAAGTTCTTGATAAGAACTTTTTTCGAAATCAAGTGTCGAGAAATCTTGACGATAATATCCGATGTTAATACCATCTTGTATTGTTACTCCTTTTTCTAAACGTTTTGCCATCTTTTCCAAGAGTGTGGTTTTCCCAATTCCGTTTGGGCCAGTAATATGTAATTTATCTCCTTTACGAAGTTCTATATTCACTTTACGCTTAACCGGTTTTCCATTATGTAGCACTTCGACAGAATCAAATTTAACAATAACACTTCCGATGTCTTCTTGGCATTTAATTATAAACGGTTTTATTGTTTTGTCTTCTTTACGAACATCTATTTTACTATCTTCCATTTCTTCTACTTCGTCTTTTAACTTAGCTGCCAATTTACGCATTTTACCTCCTTTGAGTGCAAAGAAGTTTACTTTATCTTTGTTATTTTGTATTTCTTTTTCTAATTGAGCATTTGCACGTTCAGCTCTTTCTACTTGGCGTTTTATATCTTCTACTACTTTGTAATAATTCCCAACATATTGTTCTACTTGATAAGTTTGTGTGTTTATATATATAACTCCGTGTGTGAAAGAATTGAGGAAAGGGGCATCGTGAGAAATAACAATAACTGTGCCAGTGTATTCTTTCATAAAATCTGTAAGAAGTTGTATACCAGCTTTGTCTAAATTATTTGTCGGCTCATCCAAAAGTAGAATATCTGGTTTTTGAATAATTGCTTGAGCAATTAAAAGTCGTCCTTTTTGTCCACCAGAAAGTTGTTTAATAGGAAAATCAAGGGAAACGTTTAATTCTACGATTGCAAAAGCTTCCTTTGCTTTTTTATCTATGTCGTATATTTTTTCTTCAAAGGCAAGTTCTAGAAATTCACGCACAGTCATTTCCCATTGTGTATGAGGAATAAATTGTTTAGCTATTGATATGCGTAAATCTTGCCCAATAATAATTCTTCCTTCATCTGGTTTTCTTTCTCCCATAATTAATGAGAAGATGGTAGATTTACCAGCTCCATTTGGTCCCATCAAAGTGAGTTTTGCTCCTTTACGGATGACAAAATTAGACTCAAATAATATGGGTTTATTTTCGCTGTAATTGAAAGTTAAGTCTTCAAAACGAAGAACTACTTCACCCCCTGATGGAATTTGTTTTTCGACGGCCATAGTATATTGTAGAAATGAAAATGCCCCCGCGGGCGATTGAGTTATATTACCATAATTTTGATCTTTCGTCACCTTTGAAACATAAATGCTATACTTCTTTTCATATGCAAGTAAGAGAACCTCTCAAAGATATAGTCGTAATTTATCACGCAAATTGTCAAGATGGATTTGGTTCGGCATTTATTGCTCATAAAAAATTTGGGGACGAGGCTTCATATATTTTATGTAGTGATAGAGTGACTCCACCAGAAGGTCTTGTTGATAAAGAAGTTTATATACTTGATTTTAGTTATCCAAAAGAAGTTCTTTTGGAATTAGAAAGAACGAACAAGAGACTTGTGATTATAGATCATCATATTTCCGCAGAGGAGGCAGTAAAAAGTGTTAAGGAATATGTTTTTGCTATAGATCATTCAGCTTCACATTTGAGTTGGAAATATTTTATAAATGATAAAATCCCTTTTTTTATTGAGATGTTAGAGATAATAGATTTAGCAAAAGATAAACACGACGCAAAAGTAAATTTAATTACATATATTTTGTCAAAGCCGTATACATTCGAAAATTATGAAGAATTACTTAATGATTTTAATAATAGTGAGGCCCTAGAAAAGATAGAAGTATTTGGAAAAGTTCAACACGATTATCTTGAATTATTAATAGACGCAATTATAGATGAACCAGATTTTGTTGAATTTGAAGGATATACAGTTCCGTGTGTTAATCTCTCTCTTCCAATAAACGAGAAGTCTATATCATTAAGAAAACTTTATACTAAATATCCACCATTTGCTATGTCTTATAGATTTGATGATGGTCTCTTAAAAGTTTCATTAAGAGGAAGTGGTGAAGTTGATTTGACTGTACTTGCTGGTAAATACGGAGGCGGGGGGCACAGAAGTTCGTCAGGTTTTGTTCTTCCTGCAGACTACCCTTTACCTTTTGCAAAATTAAAGAAATAGATTTATTTTTCGTGAAGTTATGTACAGGCTGTTCTAAGTATGTGATGATAAACTACGTATAAGTATGAATACATACCAAGTTATTGTTTTAGGAATTGCTCTCTCATTATTATTTGGAGGAGCTTATTATATTAAAAAATCTGACGATGCAGGTGTTCTTTCTTATGCCTTTTCTACTTCAAATAAAAAAATAGAATATGGCCCACCTCTTACAGTAGAGGATGTTTCTGGGGAATATATATGCGAAGCATCTTCTGGATGTAATGATCCTCACACGTTAAAAATTGAACCAACCGGGGAGGTTCATATGATTACATCTTATAATGAAGGGGTGGAATCTTTTAGTGAGGATGGTACGTGGAGATTCGAAAATGGTGGTTTAATCACAATGTCATTCTCAGATTCATCATATGAGCATTATGAGGTCCCTCATACTATGCTTATACAATCTGTAAGCACAAGTACGCTTTCTAAGTTTGTTTTTGATACAAAATCTTATACAGGGATGTATAAACCTACGTTTCTTAAAGTTAAGTAGTTAATATTCTAATAAGCATTAGATAATAAGGGTTTTTTACGAAAGTTATCCACTGGGCGTAGTCATAGGGGAGCGCTACACTTAATGTATAACAGGTTCTCTCGTCGGAGACCTGTAGTATTTAATAAAACATATATGCTTTCACAAATCACACGTGTCTTGGTAGTAGTCGGCGGTATAAACTGGGGC
>JAHFMZ010000001.1 GCA_023267555.1 bacterium | reverse complement strand
AAACTTTAAGCATCATATTTGGTCTAACTTCCACTTGTTGATCTTTTATTTCAGTCTCGGCACTTACAAAAGTCATACTTGCAAGTGTGAAAGCTGTTATTATGTATAATTTTTTCATATGTATTTTAATATTGATAAACATTTAATCGGCGAATTGTATCGTCCTAATACGAGTATAACCAATATATAATTTGAAACAAAGCTTAAACTTGTTAATTAAGCAAAACCAGGAAAGAAATCAACTTTGATCTGCTTTTTTGGAATACCCATCTCAGCTAATATTTTTTCAAACATAGTAACCATTGAATGTGGTCCAGAAATATAAAACATTCTTTCTTTATAATCAGGTACTTCTTTTGTTATGAGATTTGCATCAATAAAACCAGATTTCATATTTGGGTTATCTAATGTTTGTCCTTTATCAGTTACAGCATACACAGTTTTTATACCAAGTTTAGTCTCTGCTTCATCAAAAATATTTTTATAAGCAATATCTTCTGTTGTTTTGTTTGAATACAACATTACAATATCGCGTTTTTCATTTGTATCAATACAATATTTAATCATACTTCTAAAAGGCGTGACACCAATACCACCAGCAATAAAAACTAATTTTTTATTTATATCTTTTGGCAAAACAAATTCACCAGCGCATTGAGAAGCAACAATTACATCATCTTTCTTCAAAAAGAGCATTTTATTTTTGAAGCTACTTAATTCTGGATAAAATTTAACACCGAGTTTTAATATATCTTCTGTTGGTGATGAAGCCAGTGTAAAATATCTTCTATTTCCTCTACTATCTGGATCTCTGTGTGTTAATGTCCATTCCAAATATTGCCCCGGCAAAAAAGAAAGTTTTTTATCTGTAGTAAAACCAAATTCATAAGTATCAAGCGCAATATTTACTTTTTCTTTTAATTTCAAAAATAGTTTTTCTTTTGGACTAACTAAATAAGAAAATATATTACCTAATACTAAAGCTAGTTCTGGAGTAAGATATATTGAACCAATATGAAGTGTAGGTATAAAAAAAACCCCCACCAATGAGCCATACACTATGCGCATAATTCGTGTTGGCGGTGTGGTGAGTGGTTCGGTCAACATAAATATAGCCAAAAATAAAACTGGCGATTGAAATATTGTCCTATAAACATTTTCAAAAGGTGAAATAGAGCCACCTTTCAAAATACTAGGAATAATAATTGCTAGGAGTGCCACAAAAATAAAACTTAACACCAAATCTGCTCGACGTATTTTTCTGACAACCAAAAATCCAACAATAGCCACAAGCGGTGCCATATAAACTGTACCCACCCACCAACTTGCTGATTCATTTATGGTATAAGCCGTGAATACCAAAGCAATAGCTACTGGATTAAAAATATGTTTTTTACCTATGGCCAAAAGATATTTGGATGCCATTGAAAGAGCTGATACCCAGCAAACGAATGACAAATATGAAGCTGGGTCACTGGTTGTAGTTGGAGTCACAATCAAAATCAAAATCAATGCCGAAATATACATTGACTCCACATTTATTGGTGCATCAAATGCCCAAGCAAAAACTTTATTAGTCACATAAGAGACAACAAAAACGGAAATAATAGAATACAATAAATCTGTAGTAGAAAATGGAACTTTATGGAAAACACTAAGTGGAATAGCTGCTGCCACCAAAAAAACCAAAGCATATAAAACCAAACGATACATCGTTACTTTATTTAAATAGTTATCAATAAATTTCATATTTTTATTTAGTGTATTAATGACTGACAAAAATGATGTTTCAACAAAGAAGCTCGTCAAATTTGGAAGTCATCGTGGCAACACCATTAACATCTATCATATAACCTTCAAAACCTTCCAAACTTTCTATAAACTTAATACCCTCTTTGCCCATTGCAAATGCTGCTGTGGCAAATCTATCAGCCTCATAAATATTTGGACCAATAACTGTCATACTAACTATATCTTTCATAATTGTACCATTATCTTTAGGATTATATATATGATTACCCCTCACATATGTACCCGAAGTAGCCACTCCTTTGTCTTTTATATATAAAGTTTTGACTGATTCTTGTTTTTTATTAAAAGGATTTTGTATGCCAACTTTCCAAGCTTCTCCTTGTTTATTTAATCCTGATACTTGTATATCTCCTGCGATTTCTACACAAAAATTTTCCATACCTTTATCCTTCAACATTTTGGCCGCATTAAAAATAGCCCAACCCTTGACCATACCAGAGGTATCATAACTTCCATCTTTTTTATGAATATCAAAATAACCTTTTGTAATTTTTTTTGTTTCTTCGGACAAATCAAAAACTTTTTTCATATCTTCACTATAATGACTAGCATCAATTTCTCCCCGATTAATCGCACTTATTTCACTCGTACTTTTATAAGTACTAAATTTCTCATCGATATAAACGAAGTAATCAAATATTTCATTTAAAATTTCTTGATTTATAGTTTCATCGAGGACTTCAAGTACAACAGGCATACCCATAATAATTCTAGTTTCCTTCATAAACTAAACTTTGGCCTGAGAAAGTGCTACTCCAAGAGATTCTACGAAAGCAGCACTCGTATATGAAGCTCCCGAAACCGTATCAACCTTTTCACTTTGAGCAGTGATAGCTTCTTGCTTCAAAATCGGCATAGAATAATTACTTACCTGTATAGAATGCTGTCTATCATTTGGATAACTCAAAAACTTCACATCAGAAAGTTTTCCATTAGTGATTATCGCTTGTACTTGAACAATTCCATAAGAAGCATCTGCTGCACTTCCTGTATATGTACCATTACGAAATTTCCCTTGAGGAACAACTGGGGTAGGAGTGGGAGTTGGCGTCGGCGTTGGAGTAGGAATTGTAGTGGTGATAGGTTTTGGCACAGGAGTTGGCGTAGAGGTAGGAGTTTTGGTATTTATTATAGAAATTTCTTTAACAACTGATGTTGGATTATTCCTTACAATCTTCTCTGCAGCATTTTCGGCATCAGTTTCATCAGAAGCTGTCTCACGAGCGTTTTCAAACATTCCTTCTGTTGATGTTAATGACGTAAGTCCTTGTCCAACAGAAACAGCATCCGCATTAATATTACGCTGGTAAAAAGCATTTACTATAAAACCGAAAATAAAACAGATTGAAACAACAAATTTTTTCATAAATAGTATACAAAATAGATTATATCATAAAATAAAACCTATTAAGGTTACACACATTAATACGAAATCGCGATATATTTTATTTCAAAAATAACCCTTAAATCTCTATCTTTTTAAAGAAATAGCTACCGAGCCACAAGAAAAGCATAGTTATACCAACAAGAATAAGAATATTTGTACTTAAATTATAATGACCTGTTCCTAAAAATACATCTCTCAAACCATCAACTCCGTAAGAAAGTGGATCAAGACGAGTAACAATAGACAAAGTTTTTGGTAATCCTTCTAATGGGAATAAAGATCCAGACAAAAAGAATATCGGCATAATAAGAAAATTCATTATAAGTTGAAAACCTTGCATATCTTCGAGCATAGAACCGACCATAGTCCCAAGTGCTGTAAATAATGTCGCAATTAAAAACATCATTAAAATACCTGGGATAATATTCCACCAATTTGTTAAATGAAATCCAAAAATAAAAGCCACCAACATAACAAGCACACCTTGCAATGTTGCAATCGTCGCACCACCCAAAGTTCTTCCAATCATAATATTAAATCTCGAAGTTGGAGAAACCAAAATTTCTTTCAAGAAACCAAACTGTCTATCCCAAATAATTTCTATACCTGTAAAAATAGCGGTAAATAAAATACCCATAGAAATAACCCCTGGTGCTAAAAAATTAAAATAATCACCTTTACCGGCTTCTTGATATACAGATCCAAAACCATAACCGAGAGCCAATAAAAATAATAAAGGTTGAGCAAGTGATCCAATAATACGAGATCTTGCTCTTAAATATCTTTTTATTTGTCTTAACCAAAGTATGTAAATTTTTTTCATATATTATCTTTTCCAAGCTCGTCTCATAACTCTCATTTGTTCGGCCACACCACCTGTTTCTTCTCTAATCTTATTTCCAGTGAGAGCAAGAAAAGCATCTTCTAATGAACTTGTCTTAGTATTTTCTTTTAATTCTTCCGGAGTTCCGATGGCAACAATCTTTCCGTTATCAATAATAGCTACACGATTGGCTACACGTTCCGCCTCTTCCATATAATGCGTACTAAAAAATATTGTAGTATTTTCATTTTTATTAAGGTCACGAATGTAAGACCACATATGATTACGGGTTTGAGGATCAAGTCCGAGTGTCGGCTCATCAAGAAATATTATTTTTGGATGATGTAACAAACCTCTCGCTATTTCGAGACGTCTTTTCATCCCGCCAGAATATTCTTTAACCAAGCTATCTTTTCTATCATATAAATCAACAAATTTTAAAAGTTGTTCTATTCTTTCTTTTCGTAATTTATCTGGCACATCATAAAGTACTCCGTGAAATTCCATATTTTCGACAGCAGTCAACTCATCATCCAAACTAGGATCTTGAAAAACAATTCCAAATGAACGTCTAACTTCATCTGATTCTGTAACTGGATTGTGACCATCCACTCTTAATATTCCTTCAGTTGGATGAAGTAATGTCGTTAACATTTTTATCGTAGTAGATTTACCAGCCCCATTTGGACCTAGAAATGCAAAAATCTCTCCTTTTTCTACTTTAAAAGAAATATTATCAACGGCCACAAAGTCATCAAATTTTTTAGTTAAGTTTTTTACTTCAATCATTTGAAGGATTATAGCATATTTATCGAGCTAAAATTTACCAAATTTTTTTCTTTTTCTATTCAAGCGGAGACGGCGAGATTCGGTCACAAAATCAGCTCCTTCGTCGCAGATGATTTTCCGACCCGTATTCGAATCTCTACGAAAGCCAAGCAGTTGGCTTTCTCCGTCTCGCAAAATATATTCGCAAGCTCATTATTTTGCGGAGACGGCGAGATTCGAACTCGCGAAGGGCGTAAACCCTTGCCTCGTTAGCAGTGAGGTGCCTTCGACCAGCTCAGCCACGTCTCCATATTTTTACTTACTATATCCAAGTCTCCGAATGCATCACATTCTAACACATTTTGTTATTTATTTTCTAATTAAAAAAGTTATGACCAATTGATAAAAAATGTTAGAATCTTTTGATAATACGGAGGGATGGATGAGTGGTTTAAATCAACGGTTTACTAAACCGTCGTTCCTTTATTGGAACCGCGAGTTCGAATCTCGCTCCCTCCGCTGATATAAAAATCAGGCATTTCCAATGCCGATTTTTTAGCGTAGGGAAAGAAAGTGAACTGCTTCACTTTCTGGCGAGATTCGAATACGGGTCGGAAAATCATCTGCGACGAAGGAGCTGATTTTGTGACCGAATCTCGCTCCCTCCGCCAAAATTTGTAATAATATCTATTTACGTACGTCTACATATACACAGCATAAAAAATGCTTTTTAAGGAGATTTTAAAACATTATAAATCTATAAAACAATAAATATATGAACAAGAAAATCTGGGTAATTATCATAGCTGTAATTATAATTATTGGAGGAATATACTTCTATTACACAAGCACACCTACAACAGAGCCAACCAATACGACTAGCTATGGAACAGACAATGATAAAAATTATCAACCATTATCTACAACAAATGGAAATACTGATAATCAACCCTCACAAGGTGTACTAAGAGAATTCACAGTCACAGGCACTCCGTTCTCTTTCTCTCCAAATACTTTAACAGTTAATAAAGGAGATATGGTTAAAATAACCTTCAAAAATGCAAATGGTTTCCACAACTTAACAATAGATGGTTACGGAATAAGCACACCGAATATACAAGCAGGTGAACAAAGCGTAATACAATTTACTGCTAATAAATCTGGATCCTTCCAATATTATTGTTCAGTAGACAGTCATAGAGATAAAGGTATGGTAGGAACACTGGTCGTAAATCCATAAAATAACTCTTGTTTATTATAACAAAACAGACCGGCGCCTTCGCGCCGGCCTGTGCCATTCATCTGTGTCTTTCATATATTTTTCACAAGTTGTAAGGTTGAAGAAAACTTGGTATCATTCGCAACCGTTTTCGCTTCATTGATACGTTTGCCTTCAACGATAGCTTCACACGGTTGTGTGTATGTACGAACATCACACACCGACAACCAATATGAAAACCAAAACCACGGATCAAACACTGGAGCATACATAATTATGCCTCCTTATTATGAACTTACAATATCGAGTGTAACACAATTGAGTAAAACAAAACCCGCACACTTTCGTGTACGGGTTTTGTTTTACTCTGGTATTGAGTACGAGATCGACTTTTAATTAAGAAAACTTAATTAGTGTCGGTCTCGATTCTTTTCATAATTTGAGCAACTTCGGACGGGTATGTTGGAACAACAGTACCGTTATAGTTATAAAGTTTTTGCATCGTAGACTTACCAGCATAATAACTAGCAGTACTTGGATTAGCTCCACCTAGATTTTTACCGAGTGCTTCAATAGCGTGTTCATAACTTGAGAAGTTATGTAGCTTACAAGAACCCCAACCGAATGGATTATTCCCACAAGCTTGCTTTCCTCCCGAAGATTCACGAACAGCAATAGCTGGAAGAAGTGTCCAATCGAGACCATATTTTTCGGCGACAAGTACGAATGTCATACCTGTACCTTCAAGTGGCATAGAACGTTCGTGAAAATACACGTCGATTGCATCTGCCTTTTGCTGACGGAGTTCGTCCACCGATACTTCTACCTTTGTTACAGGAGTCGCATTGAGTGAACCAATATGTGAGACAAGTGAGAAACTTGGGATGGCCATAAATGGAACAAACGCAAGAATCCGACTAGCCTTATAAATGTTTTTTATCATAGTTTAGTAGTTACGCTCTACAAAACGATCTGTGTCTTTCTGTCTTGGGTAAAAAATAAATATCTGAACTCATTGATACGAACTCAGATACTTGACTTTTACCCTTTTTACTGTGTGATAACATTGTAGCAAAAACGAACCCTTTTGTCAAGCATTTCACCACAAAAATAGCCTATTTGTCAATATATACTACCAAATAACCCTTATTTTACAAAGGTTATTTACAAAAGGACAAAAAAGTGTTAAAATAGGTAAAACCCAATAAATAACGGTTTTTAAGGCTTGGCCTTATCGTCTATCGGTTAGGACGTATCCTTCTCAAGGATAAAAGCGCGGTTCGACTCCGCGTAGGGTCACCATACACTAAATTATATAAAAATGACTACATCAACAACAAATTCAAACAAAAAATGCCTCTTCTGCAAATTAGATTTAAACACTAGAAAAGGTTTTGATACCCGCGAAGACAAAGATAGTATTAAATTTTGTAGTAGCAAATGTCGAAAGGCAGATAACAGAAACACTGGAAAACTAAAAAAGTCTAAATCAAAGAGATAGATTTATCTCTTCTTCCACTCCTTTTCTTGGCGAACTAAAACTTTTCGCGAGTCGTGTGTCTCCGCTAATATCATCTTCACCGCACGTTCCATACGCATACTTTGTGAACCTTTCACATAAACAATATCCCCTTCTTGTAAAACTTGTACCAGTTCTTTTCCCGCATCAATAGATGTATCACACTCCATAATATTTTCATCCAACATTCCACCATCAAGCGCACCGTCGGCTGTCACTCGAGAACGAATACCAACTGTATAAAGTTTGTGTGCAGACTTCGCGGCAATTTGCCCAATCTTGTGATGTTCATCGTGAGTATGATCTCCAATTTCCAACATATCTCCCAGCACTGCAATTTTTCTGCCTTTACTTTCCATTTTACTTAAAGTCTCTAGGCCGTGTTCCACAGCTTTCGGTGAAGCATTATAAGTATCATCAATAATAATTGAACCATTCATCCCCGAAAGTAAACGCATTCGTCCTTTTGGTTTATCCGCATCACGTAGCGATGCACACGCAATTTCAAGTGGAATAGCTAATTCACGAGCAACCGCGAGAGCAGGTAACGCACAATACACCGGAGATTTTCCAACAACTTCAGGAAGAACGACGTGATGACTAGCACCATCCATAGTAACTTCTACTTCTGTTCCTTGTATTGGGTCGCCATAAAATCGAACATTATCTGCCTTAATATCGGCTGATTCGTGTATACCAAAACTCACCTTACGACAAGCTGTTTTATCAAATAACTTTTTCGCATCGTGATCATCGGCATTAAAAATAAACACACCCTCATTTTTGAGTGCTTCTACCAAATAACCTTTCTCAGAAATAACAGCCTCTCTATCTTCGAAAAATTCCACGTGCACCGGCACTTGACCAAATTGTGTCACCACACAAATATCTGGTTTTATCCATTCACTAATTGATTTAATATCGCCTGGTCTATCTGCACCAATTTCAAGTACAAGATGTGTTGGATATTTTTTTTGCCAAATTACAAAAATCCCTCGAACAAGAACTATTAACCACTTATATGGATTCGCCCACGCAGACTTCTGCCCCAGAATAGTGAGTGGTACCCCGAATTCACTATTCATACTCTTTTCACTACGACGAACGTGAAAATGTTCCTTCATCACCGAATAAATCGCATCCTTGGTACTAGTCTTGCCTAGATTTCCTGTCACTCCGATAATAAATGGTTTATGACGAGCTAGAACGAGTTTGGCTTCCCAAGTTAATAATTTAATAACAATCGGTTTGATTAAGTCTTTCATAAGGATAGCTATTAGTTTAGCACAAAGGGTGACGCCTTAGGCGTCACCCTTTGTGTATTAATAAAAATTTACTTTCTCAAATATTCGTATTCGACACAGTCACATTTCTTTACTTTCTTGCCAGAACCGCAAGGACACGGATCATTTCTCCCCAACTTTTCTTTTTGACCATCAATTAACTGTGCTTCTTTTCCTTCATTTGGAATCACTGGTACAAATTGTTGTTCACGAGCCTGCTGTGCTGCAAAAAATCCATCCAAATTTTCAATAAACATAATGAGTTCATTACGAAGAGCAGCTTCGAGTGAACGAAAAGCGTGAAGTCCTTCTTTTTTATATTCCACAAGTGGGTCACGTTGGCCATACGCACGCAAATTCACACTATTTCGCAAATGTTCCATCGCATCCAAATGTTCCATCCAAAGAGTATCAATAATTTGCAACATCATCACACGCAAAATATGATAAACAGCTTCTTTTGTATATTGTGTCTCTTTTTGTTTAATAGTTTCTGCAAGTTCAGGTTTTTGAGCAATCAATTCTGCTATCACTTCATCCACAAAAGCTTCATCATTAAACAAAATCTTGCGACGCTTTTCATAAATACTTGTACGTTGATGATTAAGCACATCATCGTATTGCAAAGTATGCTTACGAGTATCAAAATGAAAACCTTCTATTTTTTCTTGAGCCGATTCAAGGGCGCGAGATACAAGTCCACTTGCTATTGGTTCATCCTCTGGAATACCAAAACGACCCATCATACTTTTAATATTAGTTGAACCAAACACGCGCATCAAATCATCTTCAAGAGAAACAAAGAATTGAGTTTCTCCCACATCTCCCTGACGTCCAGAACGACCACGAAGCTGATTATCTATTCGACGAGCTTCGTGTCTTTCAGTACCAATCACAAAAAGTCCACCCAAAGAAAGTACTGTTTCGCGTTCAGCTTCTGTGGCTTGTGGACCACCAAGTTTAATATCCACTCCACGACCTGCCATATTTGTTGCAATAGTCACCGCTCCTTTCTTTCCTGCAGCCGCAACTATCTCTCCTTCTTTTTCGTGATTCTTGGCATTAAGAACAGAGTGCGGAACTCCTGCGTGTTCTAAATATTTTGAAATAGCTTCATTTTTTTCAATAGAAATTGTACCGATGAGAACAGGTTGACCTTTTTCATTTAATTCTTTTATTTTACGAGTAAGTGCTTGCCACTTTCCTTTTTCAGTTTGAAAAATTAAATCATTGTGATCTACACGATGAGTCGGATTGTGAGTCGGAATTGGAGTCACCACAAGACCATACACCTTGTAAAATTCTTCTTTGGAAGTTTCGGCTGTTCCAGTCATTCCCGCTAATTTTTCGTAAAAACGGAAATAATTCTGGAAAGTAATAGACGCCAGTGTACGCGATTCTTGTTCAATCTTGACCCCTTCTTTGGCCTCTACCGCTTGATGTAGGCCGTCTGACCAACGACGTCCAGGTTGCATACGACCTGTAAATTCGTCTACGATAATCACTTCGCCATCACGCACTACATATTCTCTTTCTTTTATAAAAAGTGCTTTAGCTTTGACAGCCGTTTCAAGATGATGAACATATTTCATTCCTTCAACCGAATAAATATTCGAAAGATTTAAATAAGCTTCGGCTTTATTTATTCCTTCTTCGGTAAGAGCAATAGCGCGTTGTTTTTCATCAACAGTATAATCATCACCTTCAATCATAGTTTCCGCGAGCTTGGCAAACTTCATATACATATCGCTCGATTCTTGCGCAGGAGCAGAAATAATAAGTGGCGTACGTGCTTCATCAATCAAAATAGAATCTATTTCGTCCACAATAGCATAATGATGTGTGTGTTGAGTGATAGCTTCTTTGCTATAACCGATATTATCGCGAAGATAATCAAAACCAAATTCATTATTTGTTCCATAAGTAATATCCGCAAGATAAGCTTCTTGACGTCCACAAGGTTTGAGAAAATCATAAACTACTTTGTATGACCCAACTTCATCTCGTTTCGTATCATCTTTTTCTTCCTCTTCTTCACTCAAATGAGTACTGTCATATAAAAATGATGACTGATGATTAATAACTGCCACCGAAAGACCGAGCGCATCATATACTTGCCCCATCCAAACCGAGTCACGACGTGAAAGGTAATCATTCACTGTGACAATATGCACCCCACGTCCTGTAAGCGCATTTAAATATGCAGGAAGAGTTGCCACAAGAGTCTTTCCTTCTCCAGTACGCATTTCGGCAATATGTCCACGATGAAGAAGTATTCCTCCAACAACTTGCACACGATAATGCATCATTTTAAGTGTGCGACGAGCAGCTTCACGTACAAGAGCAAAAGCTGTTGGAAGAACCGCTTCCAAAACTTTCTTTTCTGTATTTTTGAGTTCTTCCCCAACCAAACCTTCTATATCTTTTTGTACGCGCTCTTTGAGGGCCAAACTGCGATGCTTTAATTCGGTATCCGAAAGTCCTTTTAACTCTTCTTCATACGAAAAAACCTCATCCACAATTGGGGTAAGTTTTTTAATAGTCTGTATAGATTCATCTGGGAAAAGAGCGTTTAGCCCTTTGGAAATCAAAGACATTGTCGAGCTATTATAACATATTTATAACAAATGCCCCACACTAGGCGGAGCATTACTCAATACTTTATTTTGTTTATTTTTGTTATTTATTTTGTATGAGCAGCACGTAAAAAAGAATGAACGTGGGACATATCTCCGACTTGAAGACAAACTTGGGCCATATATTTATTTAGGGTTAACAAATATATCCAATTCGTTTTCCAAAAGGTGACCATCGCCTCTTTTTGAACTTGTAAGTGACGCTTTGGCTATTGCCAACGGTAAACTCAAACACTCATTATGTATTGCTTTCCACGGTAAAAATTTTTGTTCTTGCAAAACAAGAAAAGTCTCTCTAACGACATTCGCAGAAATTCGTTCTGCAAAAATCTCACTCGCACGCACATCATACATAGTCGACCCTCCCTCATATAAATAAGAACAAAGTAAAAACTAATTATCATCTAATACCGTAACAATATTACAACAAACCCTCTTGTTAATCAAACGCTATTTTATAAACAAAATAAAGAAAAAATCACCGTGGGAGCGGTGATTTTTTCAAGTTTCACAAAGTGTGATTAACCACGCTTTGCTGACTTCTTCTTCTTTGCAACTTTCTTCTTAGCTGATTTCTTAGCTGCTTTCTTTTTTGCTGCCATAATATTTTTTATGTTATACAAATAAGAGAGTGTTTGTATTTTGATCACGACCATGATCATCACCTCTCTACTTATAAGTATTACACACATACAAACAACAACAATAGATTTACAAAACAAATATGTGGATAACTCAAAATTATTTTTTTAAATTATTTTTTATATAGATGCAAGTGCAAAGCATTCGCATAAATAAGTTAAAAAATAAAAAACCTCTACTAAAAATCTGTAGAAGTTTTCTAAAAAAACAAAAAATTATGCGTTGGAAAATTACGGCAAGAAGAAAGCATATCCGGTGTTTTGATAATAAATATCACCTTCGTTATAGTAAAAAGCCGCCAAAACTTTTTCACCATCACCAAAACCTATCCAAAGCAAATGTTCCTTCCCTGTTACTCTTGGAAGTAAAACTGGTTCGTGCATTACAAACAAAAGACGAACCTTGAATCGTTCAAGATTTATTGAGGAAAGGAGCTCACAAAGATAAAGAGTATCACGCAAAGATGGACGAGACAGCTTGGCGTTATAAGCAAAAGCATTGGCCGTAGGTGGACTTACACAGTCCGAGTAAGGATGTCCCCTGACAACAGCTAGTCTTATTTTTTTGCTGTCGGTAGCAACCAATGCTTCTTTCTCATTATCTAATATTTCCCTTGAGAATTTATCGATACGATAGCCTTTCGCTATAACACTTTCAATTAATTCTTCTAGGCTACGATTATCTGTAGTTATTTCTGGGAACAACAAAGTACTGTCATTCAAAAACATAACTCTTTCATCATTTGATTTAAACACGGCCATTCTCCTTAATTTAGACAACAATGGGCTACTATTTACCAAACTATCATATAGTTAAAACAAAAACAAAACCTCAAAATTGAGATCTTTGTTTTAACAAAAAATTAATAAATTAAGATTTATGGTCTAATACTTTTCTTACATTACAACCAATACATTTACATCCGTGTGGAGCGATGTGTTCTTCCACAAATTCTTCCCCATAATCATAAACGATTTCTTCACCTTCTTTTATATTCTTGATTGCCTTAATAAAAACGCGTCCCTTTTTGATATCACTTTCTGCATTTGCGGCGTCTTCACAAGCGTGATTACAATATCGCGCAATATTCCATCTCGGAGTTCCGTCAATTGTTTTATTAGGATTTATTTCAAAAAGATACTGACAAGTAATTTTCTTTGCAGCTTCTTCTTTGTTTAAAATATTACCAATATATTCGATAATTAATTCACCCTTCTTGATTGGTTCTTGCGCAAAAAGTCCCAAGCCCGATAGTCCTCGTTTTACTTTTACAAGTTTAAAATGATGGTCTGGCAAATGTTTGGTATTCGGTGATAATTTACTTCCTATTTTTTTTACTGTTTTTCCGCCTTTCTTTAAAAGTGCCGATTGTTTCTTTAACATTCAAACAATGATACTAGAAAAATTATTTTTTTCAAAATATGATAGTATAAAGTGATACCTATTTTAATATGAAACCATTGCCCGAGATATTAACCAAACCATTTAACGCTCAATCCGTTGAGTCGTCTTTGTATGAAATGTGGGAGAAAAGTGAATATTTTAATCCAGATAATTTACCTGGGGAAAGAAAAGAAACCTATTCAGTTATATTACCTCCACCAAATGTAACAGGAACACTACACACCGGACACGCTATTATGCTCGCGATTCAAGATACATTTGTGCGTTTTAAACGTATGCACGGATACAAAACTTTATGGCTCCCTGGTACCGACCACGCAGCTATTGCGACTCAATCAGTTATAGAAAAGAAAATATATAAAGAAGAAGGTAAAAGTCGCCACGATATTGGTCGAGAAGAGATGTTAAAACGCATCGGTGAATTTGTAACAGAAAGTCAAAATACAATTTTGTCACAGACACGTTCTATGGGTTCATCTCTCGATTGGTCCCGTCTTGCTTTTACACTTGATGAAAAAAGGAATCTCGCAGTACGTACAATGTTTAAAAAAATGTATGACGATGGTCTTATTTATCGTGGACAAAGAATAGTGAATTGGGATCCAAAAGGTCAAACAACTATTTCAGACGATGAAACTGTATCCGAGGAAAGGAAAGGAATAATGTATACATTTAAATACTCGGCCGACTTTCCTATTGCTATTTCTTCTACTCGACCAGAAACAAAAGTGGGTGACGTGGCAGTGGCTGTGCATCCAGATGACGTGCGATATAAAGAATATGTTGGAAAAGAATACAAAATGACTTTTGCCGGATGTCCTATTACAATAAAAGTTATTGCTGATGCAGTTGTTGATAAAGATTTTGGTACAGGGGCGCTCGGTGTAACTCCCGCACATTCTATGACTGACTGGGAAATTGCTGATAGACATAATTTACCTCGTCCACAAATTATCAATGAATATGCCAAGATGTATGGGCTAGCGAATGAAGAATTAAATGGCAAAAAGGTAACTGACGCACGTGAATATGTTGTGAATTGGTTAAAAACAGAAGGATTGCTTATAAATGGAGAAGAAGTTGTACAAAATATTCCAACAGCCCAAAGAACTGGCGGAGTTATTGAACCATTACCAAAATTACAATGGTGGATAGCTGTAAATAAACCATTTAAACATTTTGGAATAGAGACAACGCTTAAAAAATTAATGATAAATGCGGTTGAGGGTAAAGAAATAAAAATAATTCCAGACCGATTTGAAAAAGTATATTTCCATTGGATAGAAAATTTGCGTGATTGGTGTATAAGTAGACAAATTTGGTATGGACACCGTATTCCTGTTTGGTATAAAGGAGATGAAATATATTGTGGAGTAAATCCACCAGAAGGAGAAGGTTGGACGCAGGACGAGGACACACTCGACACTTGGTTTTCATCTGGACTTTGGACATTCTCCACTTTGGGTTGGCCAGATAAAACTGAAGATATGAAATTGTATCACCCGACATCTTTGATGGAAACTGGGCACGACATTTTATTTTTCTGGGTAGCACGTATGATTTTGTTTTCAACATACGCATTAAATGAAGTCCCTTTTGAAAGTGTTTATCTTCACGGATTGGTGCGCGATGCCAAAGGAAGAAAGATGAGTAAGTCACTTGGCAACGTTCTTGATCCACGTGAATTATCTTCAAAATATGGAACAGACGCGCTTCGTATGGCGCTACTTGTTGGAAACGGACCGGGAAATGATTTGAAATTGAGTGAAGATAAAATAAAAGCCTATAAACTATTTGCGAATAAAATATGGAATGCAACACGATTTGTACTCGAAAAAACAGAAGACTTTGAAAAAGAAGTAGAACTTATAGATGAAGATCAAAATACCTACAACGCTTGGAGAGATAAACACGCTGATATAACTAGTGATATTGATAATTATCGCCTACATTTAGCGTCAGAAAAAATTTATGATTATTTTTGGAAGGTTTTTTGTGATGAAATTATTGAAACTCGCAAAGTTCGTATATTAGAAAATAAGGACAAGGAAAGTGCGCAAACACTACTCCTCAAATTACTCCGTGAACAGATAATAACTATACATCCGTTTATGCCTTTTATTACAGAAGAACTTTGGAAATATATAAAAAATGAAAAAGATAATATTCTTTTAGTGACTAGCTGGAATTAGTATTAATAAATTTCGTATTTTGATAGCTAAAGCTATTACCTGTGTATAACTATTCACCATTAACACAATACAAGCTGTATACTGTCCACATACACATATAACTGTCTATTATTATGCTTAAAGAAAAAAAATCATTTTTTGAACGTCTCGCTGGTTCTATAAGCGTGGATGATGAGGATGAAATTGTAGATTTCGGTAGAGAAGATGAAGATGCTGAAGAATTACCTATCAAACATATAGGTAAGAAAAATGAAAATCTCCAAACAAAAGCACGAGCACACAGTCCTATGGTTAATGAAGATATGGATGATATGGATGTTGATATGGAAGAAGGAGAACTTTCAGTCGATGTTTATCAAACACCAACAGAAATTATCATAGAAGCTATGGTGGCAGGTGTAAAACCAGAAGATCTTCATCTTTCTATCACTCGTGATATGGTTACTATCAAAGGACGACGTGATGGTAATACACAAATCACTCACGATGATTATTTTTACAAAGAACTTTACTGGGGAACATTCACAAGAACGATTTTACTTCCACACGAAGTAGAAATTGAAGATGCAGAAGCGGTAGAAAAGCACGGACTTTTGATAATTAGATTACCGAAGGTGGACAAGGCTAGACAAACAAAATTGAAAGTGAAGTCAATTTAAAAAAATAAAACCACCGAAAAGGTGGTTTTATTTTTTTACCAAGGAAACAATTGCTATAACTCCCCAGATAGTTTGCAAAGCAACAGCTGGCCACGCCTGTTGATAAAAAACATTAATACCCATACAAATAGCCCCAATGAGATTCATTGCTTGATACATCCTGCTTTCAGCCCCAACCTTTTTGTTTGAAACAAGATAGTAAGCCAAAAGAATTAAAAAGGTTCCAACCCAGCCGATGATTTGTATTGTTGTTTCCATATTCAGGATATTATAACACCCTTTTCTCGACGTTTTATTTTTACTAATTTTATGCTAAAATAATACTTATATTTTTATAAAACAAGTTTGTTAAAATAAAATATATGCTGGGATAGCTCAGTTGGTAGAGCATTTGCCTGAAGAGCAAAGGGTCGGCAGTTCGAGCCTGCCTCCCAGCACAGTAAAATTAAAAACCACAACAATTGTTGTGGTTTTTAATTTTACTGTGCTGGGGTCGCTGTTGCGGGCGTAATACCATTGATGACTTGATTAAGCATCTTTATTTCTGGTAATTGTCCACGTAATTGATTGAATTGAGTAAGAGTTTCCTCTATTCTGTTAGAATTTTCAGAGAGTCCTGTAACAAGTGGTCTTGCAAAGTAATAAACGCTTCCCAGTACTCCTAATACTATTAACCAGTAGAGAACTCTTAAAGCAGTAGAAAAATATTGTTGTCTACGTATTGTACGTAACACAGCATTATTTTCTAATGTCATCTGATAGATTGCTTCTAATTTTTCCTGATTATTTAAATCTGACGACATATGTATATTATTAGTATATAGTATTTTTATATCCTACCAAGTGTACAAATGTGATAGAATCGTTAAACGCCCTCGTAGTTCAATGGATAGAACAATCCCGTCCTAAGGGATTAATGTGAGTTCGATTCTTGCCGGGGGCACAAAACGTTAAGAAAATCTTTTCTGCTAAAGATTTTTAGTTTTGTGGGCCGCAGTGATGTTTTGTAAAAGTTGTATTCCTGACTTTTACAAAACCACGAGGCGGGGTCGAGAGTACTTATGAGCAACCCACACGTAGTGTGGTTAGCACAATTAGTAACTCGTGACCAGAATATTAAAATAGCTTTTGTGACCGATTCTTGCAGATGAAGTGATTTATGGCTTATACCCCCAATAATTCCTTCAACTTACCTTCATTAAACCCCACCACAACTTCATCCCCAATTTTTATAACCGGCACTCCCATTTGTCCTGTAAGTTCTACCATCTCTTTTCTTTTTCCCATATCTGTCCCAACATTATAATCTGTGAATGGAACACCTTTTTCTTTCAACCAATCTTTTGCCATATGACAAAAGTGACAAGTTTCTGTACTATAAATTTCTACTTTTTTTGTTTCCATAGATGTTCAGTATAACAAGGATAGGTTTTAGGGACTAGGGACTAGATTTTAGAAAAATAAATCAAAACTTTTTTGTGCGGGATACGAAAATCGAATTCGTGCCTCAACCTTGGGAAGGTCGCATTCTACCACTAAACTAATCCCGCATATTTTACTAACCTTTACGCGACACAAATCTATTCCACCACACAAGTAAACGCTCCCAAATAGTCATATCTTCACGTACAGGGCTAACTAAATTGTTTGCTTCATCATAAATCACAATAACACCTTCGCCTTCTTTTACCACAGGATACGTAGTACGTACATAATTTTCAAATCCGCGAGGAGTAGCAATATCAGCATTTTTTGCTTCTGCTTTTGCTACTTTATCTTCTAAAGCTTTGCGTTCAACAGCTGAATCGTTACGAAGTTTTGCAGATTCAATACGTTTATCATTCAATTCCATTATTGAACGTAAAAGCAAAATACAGATAAGAAATAAGAAAATTATTGTTACTCTAGAATAGAGTAACGTGCGCACCATATACTTCTGTTGATATTCTTTCATAGCTTTGCTAGTATTATACCAAGAACTAAATAAATAAACATATGAATTTCAGTACAAAAAATAGAAAAAGGATACAACATATCTGGGCAATAGTATCAATTGTTGCTATTGTCGGAATGGTTGGATTTTCAGTAATTGCATTGTTTCAATAAAAAATCAAAGAAGATATCGTCTGTAAGTTAACTGAGAAACTTGGGACCCGTAACGAAGTAGATGAAATGATTTTGGAGATTTCTTTAGGGCTTCATCATTGAAAGGAAAGTATCGTGTGATATGTGAACCTTACCCTCTCTTTCCATTCTATCCTTTCCCCTTTTCTGTTTCTCTCGCAATTTCATCTTTCTAGTAATATCTCCTCCGTACATATATCCTGTCACATCTTTTTTCATTGGTGCAATAGAACGAGATGCAATAATTTTACCGTGTACATAAGCCTGTATTTTTACACGAAACATTTCTCTGGGTAAAATCTTTTCCAATTTTTCTACCACTTCTTCACTTTCTTCGCGTGTACGATATTCTGGTATCACTCGAGAAAATGCAGTCACTCTTTCTTCAGCAACATATACATCCAAACGTGTCACATCAGCTTGTTTCATTTCCCCTTTTTCATAAACAATAGAAGCATAACCACTTGATGCAGATTTTACTTCATTAAAAAAATTACGCATAAGTTCACGAAGTGGCATATTAAGTTGTATCTTTACACGATTATGTCCCCAATCACTCAAATTTATCACTTCGGCTTCGTGTGGTGGGAATAATTGCATCAAAGGACTTACATAGTCGTGGGGTGTAATCAAAGTCAAAATAATCCACGGCTCACGAACAGAAGAATACATACCGTGATCAGGAAAATGTATCGGTGTATAAACCATTTCTACTTCTCCATTTTTAAGTGTCACTTCATAAGTAATAGACGGGGTCGTGACTACGAGTTCTTGATCAAATTCACGACGAAGTCTTTCCGTTACAATTTCTAAGTGAAGCATACCCAAGAAGCCCGAGCGAAATCCACGGCCAAGAGCACCAGAAGATTCTTCTTCAAAAGTTAATGACGAATCCGATAATTTTAATTTTGAAAGAGATGAGCGCAAATCATCAAACTCATCTTGGCTTTCTGGATAAATTGACGCAAATACAATTGGCACTGGTTCGGCATATCCTGGGAAAGCTGGAAGCGGTCGAGACGCTGTGGTAACTGTATCTCCAACACGTGCGATACCTGGTTCTTTGATGCCTGTCACAATATATCCAATCTCACCAGCTTTCACAATTTCTTTCTCACGTTTTTCTGGAGAAAAAGTTCCGACTTCACGAATAATAAATTTTGATTTGGACTGAAGGAAAGTTAAAGTGTCTCCAGCTTTCACATTGCCGTCTAGTACACGAACATACAAAATAACCCCCATATGATTGCTGTATTCAAAATCAAAAATAAGCGCCCGTGTTTGATTGCCTTTTTCATCTACATATTCGCTTTTTGGTGCTGGTACACGCAAAATTATTTCTTCAATTAATTCTTTGACACCTTCACCTGTTTTCCCAGACACTGCGAGTATTTCACTTTCACGACAACCAAGTAATCGCACAATTTCTTCTTTTACATCATCCACTTGTGCTAGTGGACTATCAATTTTTGTTATCACAGGAATAATTGTAAGTCCTGTTTCTTTCGCCATTTCAAGTGTAGTTAAAGTTTGCGCTTGTACACCTTGAGTGGAATCAACCAAAAGTAACGTTCCTTCAACAGCACGAAGCGAACGAGAAACTTCATACGAAAAATCTATATGCCCCGGAGTATCAATCAAATTCAAAATATATTCTTTACCATCTCTTCCTTTATAATTCATTCGCACAGGAGTCATCTTAATCGTGATACCGCGCTCACGCTCGAGTTCCATACTATCCAACACTTGTTCTTTCATATGGCGCTTATCAACAGTCGAAGTAACTTCAAGAAGCCTATCTGCAAGAGTAGATTTGCCGTGGTCAATATGCGCAATAATCGAAAAGTTTCTAATTTCCATATTTAATTTAATTTTTTTCGATTATATAAAAGTGCTATGGATAGAAAATTGATTACTGTCATTGAAACAATACCATAAACCAAGCTTATATTTCCTAAAGGGAAATTAACATAGCAAACTATTACGGCTACGACAGTTGAAATAAAATTAGAATAAAAAACATTTTTTGTATCTTTAGCAGAATATAAACTAATAGAAATATATCCTATCATCATTTGTAATGGTAATGAAATTAAAAACCCAAACAAGAAAAAGGCTATCAATGAATTGGCCGAACTATTGCCATACAAAATACCAATAACAATGTCTTGCAAAAAGTAAATTGTAACAGAGGCAAACAAACCTATAAGACCAAGAATTAGAACGTACTTTTTTACTACATATTTATATTGTTTTATATTTTTATCAACAAATTCTTTAGAGAGAACTGGTAGACTCGCTGTGGTAACACTTTGTTGAATAATCTGCGTCACAGCATCAGTAATTCTTTGAGCGAATAAATAACTTGAAAGCACACCTGGCCCAAGAGTGGTGGCAAACGCTGTAAAAAATATTGTACGTAATTGTGTAAGAATATTTACACCTGTTCTCGGGAAGGATAATCTAAATAATTCTTTCACGTGTTTCCAAGAAAAATACGGTAACACGTCCAATATTTTTGTGCCCCTCAATGTCCACGTTTGAATTATCAAAGAAATTATGGCACCGATAATCACACCATAAATAAGGCCGTGAACACCATAAATTGGAAATAATTTAATAATTCCAAAAATAATTCCAAGTGAATATCCTAACGGAGCAATACCGTAAAGTACAAAATGATTTCTCATTTGAGCAAAACAAGAAATAAGAGAAGTGATTCCGAGTAAAATTGGTTGAATCATTAATATTCTAGTGACACTAATAAATGTCACTAATTGATCAGGAGTAAATCCAGGAACAATTAAATTCGCATAAAGTGGAATGGTAACAGCAATAACCAAACCGACGAGAGAAGCGACTCCGGCAAAGAAGAGTGAGATGGACGAAAGTTTGTGGCGTGAATCTACAATATTTCCTGATTTGTTTTCGACTGTTAAAAATGGCACAACTGTCGCTGCTGTAACGAAAGCAAGTGACATAGCATATAAAAAGTCTGGCAATCTAAATGCGGCATTATAAATATCTAGAATCGGACCCACTCCAACGTGAGTCGCAAGTAGTCTGTCTCGTAAGATTCCTAAGAGGACAGAAAGTATGCTGAAAATAGCCAAAAGAAAAGAATTTCTGAAAATCATATTCTTTTAATACTAACAAAAAAAGCTTATATATGCACGAAATAAAATATCTATCATATATACCACTTGCTTTTTTTGTTAATTTATTGTATTATTTTTTTGTTCTACTAGGTAATCGCTCTTCATATTTGAAATACTAATATTGAGAGAGGAAAGTCCGAACACACAGTTATTTGATTAACAAGCGTAGTGGGTAATTCCCATCGTGAGCAATCATAGAGGTGCGAGCAGAGACGCCCGAAGCGAAAGCTGGAGGTTCCGTACAAAAGAAATTTTATACGGATGATGTATGTGGTAACACATAATTGAAACGGCTAAATCCTTACGTGTGTGCAAGATCGTGCCCGTAGTAATACGGGAGTGTCGCTAGAGGTGATTGGTAACAATCATCCCAGATACATGATTACACATTGTGCGTAAGCACAAAGACAGAATTCGGCTTATAGGTAGAACAAAAAAGATGAAAAACGACTCCGCAAGGAGTCGTTTTTCTTTTTTGCATTTATTGCGAAATAATAATTCTAGAACCTAGAAATAATCCATACTCTTCGGCGCGTCCAGCATTCATTTCAAGAACATAACTTGCTTCTGGACCATTGATAGCTGTCTTCGGAGGTTTTTGATAATACGACTCTGGAGTAAAATCTGATTCAATACTCACCACATAACCATTTTGATTTATCCAAAGAATATCTAATGGGAAATTCATATCTTTCATCCAAAAACCATATCGTCCAGGTGCATCAAACACAAACAACATACCTTCGTTTGCTCGCATACTTTTACGTCCAGATAATCCAAGCTCACGAGAACTTTTGGTGTCTGCCACTTCAGCTACAAGCGCACCATTTGGCATAGTAATTGTGATGTCGTGACGAACAAATTTATTTATTGTGTCTACTTCACAAACTTTTTCAGAGATACAACGATATCCATATAGAACTAAAACTATAGCGAAAAAGATAATTACCCCACGAGTTATCTTTTTTTCTTTTACAGAGAGTCTTATTTTTTTCATAAATATAAATACATTATACACCCCAAAAAGTCAGAAATTGTTTCAGCTATGAGACAAAGTAGATGATTCAATTTATTTACGATTTGCTTTGGCGCGATCAGATTCAGTTAGTAATTGCTTTCGTAAACGCACAGACTTTGGTGTTACTTCCAAATATTCATCAGCATTCATAATTTCAAGACCACGTTCAATAGTAATTTCCCAAGCAGGAACAAGCACAATGGCTTCGTCAGCACCAGATGAACGCATATTTGAAAGTTGCTTACCTTTTGTTGGATTCACCATCATTTCTTCCCCTTTTGAAGTGTTTCCAATAACCATACCTTCGTAAACTTCTGTTGTTGGAAGAATATAGATAACACCTCTATCTTGAAGATTCCAAAGTGAGAAGGCCAACGACTTGCCTCCAGTCATAGATGTCATAGAACCCACAAGACGACGAGTAATAGTACCCGCGTATGGACCAAATTTTAAAAAGCGAGCAGACAAAATACCCAAACCTTTTGTATCAATAACAAATTCCCCACGATAACCAAGAAGTCCTCGAGTTGGAATTGTGGCTTTGATACGATTCACTCCGTGCTTTTCCGACATATCAGAAATAATTGCCTTACGACGTCCAAGCTTTTCCATTACAATACCAGATGATTCAACAGGAACATCGATAACAAGTTCTTCATACGGTTCTTCTTTCACACCGTCTTTCTCGTGAAAAATAACTTGCGGTTGTGATACTTGAAGTTCATATCCTTCACGACGCATAGTTTCTAGAAGTACAGCGATGTGAAGTTCACCACGACCATAAACCAAAAACTTATCCATTTCAAAATCTACTTTTAATCCAACATTTACTTCGAGTTCCTTTTCCAAACGATCACGAATCTGACGACCAGTCACAAATTTGCCCTCCTTCCCAGCAAATGGACTATCATTAACCAAAAAATTAAGTGCAATAGTTGGTTCATCAATATGAATTGCTGGAAGTGCATCTTCCATTTCATTCTTCACAAATGTTTCACCAATAAAAATATCGGCAAATCCTGCAATCATCACAATGTCTCCAGCCTCGGCCGTTTGTGCATCAATTCTTGTAATACCATTAAATGTAAACATCTTTGTAATCTTTCCTTTTCGTATTTCTCCGGTTGGCTTCTTCACGATAATTTCTTCACCAACTTTTGCGACTCCATCATAAATACGACAAATAGCCATACGTCCTAGAAAATTATCATATGCGAGATTGAAAACTTGCGCGACAAATGGATTATTTATATCTCCCGTTGCCTTTGGTACTTTTGAGAGTATAACTTCAAGTAGCGGGGTCAAATCTTTTCTTTCATCATCGAGATTTTTCATTGCCACACCTTCACGCCCAATTGCATACACAGTTGTGAAGTCTAGTTGTGCATCATTGGCTCCAAGTTCCATAAAAAGTTCAAACACTTCGTCGTGTACACGCTTGGCATCACTCGCTGGTTTATCAATTTTATTTATAACCACAATAGGTCTAAGTCCTAGCTCAAGAGACTTTTTCAAAACGAAACGAGTTTGTGGCATTGGACCTTCTTGAGCATCAACCACAAGTAAAACAGAGTCGATAGAACGAAGTACACGTTCTACTTCAGAACCAAAATCTGCGTGACCAGGAGTATCTAGAATATTTATTTTCACACCTTTATATGGCACAGAAGTATTCTTCGCTGTAATTGTAATACCTCGTTCTTTTTCCATCGGATTAGAATCCATAGTTTGTCCAGCAACACCAACACCGCACTGTTGCATAAGTGCGTCTGTAAGCGTTGTCTTCCCGTGGTCAACGTGAGCTATAATAGCGATATTACGAATTTCTTGTTGCATATTGATGTCTTTAATAAAATATGAAAGTGGCGTGTCGACTGTGGCGACACGCCACTTTCCCTAAGATTGTTACATTATAGCACAACAGCACACTTTTTGGAAGAGAGTCAAATAATTTTTATGTGAACTATTTCAAAAATGAAACCGCGCCGACACAACGAAGCATCAAACGCGGAAATAAAAAACAAAATATTTTTTCATAGTTGACCAGACCTCAAACAATTAAGCTGCCTTCTTTTTTCTTCGAGAATTTTTTGAAGTGATTTAGAGGATTTCAAAACGGGAGCAGCCTCCAGCTCTTTGATAAAAGTCTCTAAAGCTGCTATCTTTTTTAAATGATTCTGCTGTTCGATACGGACCTCCTCTATACTTGTAACAGAAAATTTTTTTGCGACAGGTCCACTCGCAAGAGTTTTACGCACTAGAGAAAAATCTACTTCTATTTTTACTTCCCCTATGGGTAATCTCTTGATAATTCCCTTGCTGGCACCCTCTCCTATATCTGCCAAAAATATATAAGGTTTGCCATTACGATTACTTCTTATAAAGGCTTTCATTATGATACTCCTGAGCAATTTATTTTCTAAGAGAGCTGTCCGCTTTTGACCAAAAGAATAATAGCAGCAATACCCAGAAGAAAAACAATACCCCAAATCTTGGCAAAAAAGACTCTTGTCCTACCATTAGTAACTAATGCTAAAATCAAAAAAATAGGATTTAAGGCAACTAGCCACTGGAAAAAATCTAAAAGACTCATTTGAACCTCCCAAAAGAACATCTAATAAACAAATACTAACACCTTAAATGTCGTTATGCAAAAACAAAAAACTTAAAAAATTAAATACCAATTTCTTTCAAAAAAGCTTTTTGATTCGGAGTGCGCCCTAGAAAATTCTTTACCAATTTCATCTCATCTTCACTACTTCCTTTTTCCAAAACTTCCCTGCGCCACTTCATTCCAACTTCGCTATTTGTCATCACATTTTTATTTCCTTTCTTTTGAAAATCACCAAAGGCATCACAAGCGTAAACTAAAGCCCAAAGATAAGAATAATATCCTGCATCGTATCCAACGAGATGCCCAAATCCTGCAGGAAACAAAGTTTCTTTTTCTGGAAGATCAATGTTGAAATAAACTTTATTCATTTTTCTGTGAGCAACTCGTGCATCTTTTACTTTTCCTGTATGCAAATCCAAATCTAATTTTCCTTGAATAAGCTGTCCTGTGTAAAAATACGCACTTTGAAATTTCTTTCCTTTTATCACACGTCCAACCATATCTTTTGGCATATGCTTTCCAGTTTCATAATGCTTAGAAATTTTTGTTAGCACTTCTTCATTCCAAACCCAATTTTCCATAATCTGTGAAGGTGTTTCTACAAAATCCCACGCCACATTTGCTCCAGCTTGCGATTGTAGTCGTGCACGTGAAAGTGTCATATGAAGAAGATGCCCAAATTCGTGAAAAATAGTTTCTACTTCTCCCAATGAAAGCAAAGATGGAAGTAATTTTCCTTTTTGTTTTGTCGGCGTTGAGAAATTACATATCATCGTTGAAAGTGATGCTATATATTCTTCACTCTTATAACTATGTTCGTGAGAGACTATGACATCAACCATACACGCGTGCCCATATTTTCCTTCACGCGGAAATAAATCCATTGCGAAATATCCAATCAATGTTCCATCTTTATCATTAACTTGATAACTCTTTACATCTTTATGCCAAAGAGAAAGTGGAAACTCTTTAATGGAAATAGAAAATAATTTTTCACAGAGAGTAAATAATTCTTTCCTTACATTTTCTAACGGGAAATATGCCCGTATTGTTTCTGGATCAATGTCGTATAATTTCTTTTTTAAATTTGTTGCTGTATAACCAATATCGTAATGTTCCAATTTCTTGATACCGAGAGACTTGGCGTGATTACGTAATATTTCCATTTCTTTTTTGGCGAGTGGCGCTAGAGTTTTCAAAAGTGAATTTTGGAAATCTTCTACTGTCTTTGCATTTTTTGCCATACGATTTTCTGTTCTAAAATCTGCGTGATGTTTATAACCGAGAATTGTGGCAATTTCGTGACGCGTTTTTACCAACTCTTCAATAATTTTAAGATTTTTAATTCCACCTTTCTTTAAATTTTTTTCAGCTAAAGCTTTTCTTTTTTCTCTATTTTCAGCCTCTGCCATAAACGGCATAATATGCGGATATTGAAGCGAAATAATATATCTATCATCCGTATGCTTTGGTAAAGTGGAAATATATCTTTCAGATAACCCAGATAATTCTTCTTTAGTACAGAGAATATAATCCTGATAATCATTTATATTTTGGCGAAACATAATCGACAATTTTGATGTTTTCTTCATTAATTGTTTCAATTTCTTTTGCTTCTCAGTTGGCAAATCAAATCCCATACGACGATATTCACGAAGTGTTTCTTCCAACAATTTTATATCTTCTTTGCGAAGTGATTTCTTTTCGTCACGAAAATTTCCTTCATAATATTCACAAAGAGCGATAAACAAATCTCTATCATACTCAATATCCACCAATTTCTCTGAAGTTTCCATAGCAGTTTTGTGTGCTGCTTCACGTATTTCTTTTTTTGGAGAAACCTCTCCAAGCAATCCCATTTTGCTAAAAAAACTTTCAAAGGAATCATCACATCTTTCTAATGCATATAAAGTATTTAAATATGTTCTATTTTCAGGCAGAATATTTTTAATTTCTGCATAAGCTTTTTTCTTGTGTAAAAGATAAGCTTCAGATGTTTTCTTCATTATTGTCGGTGTCATTTTCACCCAGTTAAAATCTTTTTGTGTGAGCGGTAGTGTTTTCATTTTCATAGTTTGTATATTCTATCATAAAAATTTATTTCATTCTCAAAATTTTTTTATAGACAAAACAGTGCTTATCGTGCGCCCCATCCAACATATTTATACCCATCAAAAACTCACCGACTATTTCAATACCCATAAATTTAAAAAGTTTTTTGAATTCCTTAATCCATTTATTTTTATCTTGTTCTATTTCTTTACTTTTTATATCCAACCATTTTCTAAAACTTCCATATTCTTTTTGCAATTCTAAAATCTTTTGCGCATTATAAATAGCTGCATTTATTTTTAATTTATTTCTAATTATCCCAGAATCATTCATCAATCGTGTAAAATCTTTCTTTTTATACTTTGCAACCTTTTTAATATCAAAATTATTGTAAGCTCTTCTAAATCCTTTTTCTTTTTTCAAAATTATTTGCCAAGAAAGTCCCGCTTGATTTATTTCCATCAAAAGAATGCCAAATAATTCATTATCATCTTTTATTCTTCTGCCATAGCGAGTATCGTGATAAATTTTATCTATATCATTTTTATCAATCAAATTTGCAACATATTTACAATACGGATGAATCAATTTCATACATCCAGTATACGATATACCGCTATTCCAAACGCAATCGTTACATTTAGTGATTCTTTAGTTCCAACCATTGAAATTTCTACAATCTTATCTGACAATTCCAAAACATCTTTGGTTATACCATCGACCTCATTGCCAATTATAAAAGCCACATTTTCTTTTTCGGAAATATCTATATCTTTATAATCTACTGAGTCTTTATCTTGTTCCAAAGCTAATACAAAATATTTTTCTTCTTTTATTTTCTTTACACATTCAGATGTACTTTCAAAATATTCCCATTTAACTGTGTCCTCTGCGCCTAGTGCCACTTTTGAAAAATCTTTTCTCCTTTGACCTCTTTTATCTAGCGGAGTTGGAGTGGTGCCACATAAATAAATCTTATCTATTCCCGCCGCATTTGCCGTACGAAAAATAGAACCAACATTATAAACCGAACGAAGGTTATCTAGGATTGCGATTTTCATAAACAAATACTAACACATTTGGTGCTCTAAAACTTTATCTGAGATATGCCGTCTTCATACAACTTCTTTACTTCTTCTGGTGTTAGAGCCTTATTAAAAATTTTAAATCCCTTAATTTCTACATTAGGTTTAACCGTCGAATTGTCGCCTTTGATTGTCCGCCATTCCGTCTCCTGAATTTTATCACCATAATATTCCCATGCATATACAAGTTCATATCTATCAGTCCCAGCAATTTCGATACCCTCAAATGAGGGTCTATAAAAAAATTTATAATGCAATACAACATCTGGTTTTATGTCGGTGATGATCATTTGAAAATTATTCAATACATCATTTTGTGTTACACCACCAACTGCCTTTGCTAAAATAGTAGAAGCATCTGTAACATCATTTAAATCTTGGAAGTCAGTAATATTACCCAATATAGGATATTTTAATGAAATTCTATCTACTAATCCTTTTGTTTTAATTAATATTTCAATTTCATTTTTCTCTTTCAATGTTTGAATTATAATACTAGGCCTGCTTAAAGGCTTCTCAATACTTTTAGACACAACATTAACAGAAACTGACGTAATAGCTACAATAATTGAAATAATAACAATCGCACGGTTTTTACCCCAACGATAAAACCACCTATTTTTAGGCCTCTCTGTAAAATAGAGTCCAACACCAAAAAGTATTGCTGTTACAAACACATTGAATATAAACAACATAATATTCAAACTATTATATCATCCAATCCTTCTAATACTAAAAACATTGCGGAGACGGAGAGATTCGGTCACAAAATCAGCTCCTTCGTCGCAGATGATTTTCCGACCCGTATTCGAATCTCTACGAAAGCCAAGCAGTTGGCTTTCTCCGTCTCGCAAAATATATTCACAAGCTCATTATTTTGCGGAGACGGAGAGATTCGAACTCTCGAACGAGTTACCCCGTTGCTACCTTTCCAAGGTAGTGCACTAGGCCGCTATGCGACGTCTCCATATTTTCCGTTCTATTCTATCACAAAGAATTTTTAATTATTCTTTCCAATAAGAGCTTCGATGCGCTCTGCAATAGGTGGATGTGTCATAAACAACTTTGCAATCCAAGAAACTTTTTCGTGTTCACGCAATTCTGATTCATCATTCACCCCCGTTGGATCAGAAATAAATAAATGAGCAATAGCATTATTTTGTACACGCATTGGTTGATGAAAATTACTAATCTTTTGTAACGCCGAAGCCAACCCTTCTGGATAACGAGTGATGAGTGCACCAGTTGCATCTGCCAAGAATTCTCTATCACGAGAAATCGCAAGTTTGATAATAGTTGCAGCAAGTGGTGCCAAAATAATTGCTACCACACCCAATATTAAAAGAAGTGGGTTTTTACTATCATCATCTCGTCCACCAAAAATAGATGCACGTAAAGCAATATTTGCCACAAGCGTAATCAACCCAACAAACACTACAATCACAGTTTGCACAAGCATATCTCTATTTCCAATATGAGAAAGTTCGTGTGCGAGTACACCTTCTAATTCCGATTTTGTGAGAAGTGGTAAAAGCCCAGTGGTCACTGCAACAACTGCGTGTTTTTTATTTCGTCCAGTTGCAAAAGCGTTTGGTGCTGGATCATCAATAACATAAAGCTTTGGCATTGGAAGCCCAGCTGTAATACAAAGATTTTCCATTGTATTCCACAAATCTGGATAATCATTCTTTGACTCTACTCTTGTTGCGTGTGCCATTGAAAGAACTATTTTATCCGAAAACCAATACGCAGAAATATTCATAAATATGCTGACAAAAAATGCAAAATATAAAATATTTGGATTTCCGTAAACATAAGCCAAAATAAAACCCAGCAAAATAACTCCAACCAAAAATCCCGTCATTAGAAACCAAGTTTTTCTAATGTTTGAAGATTGATGTGAATATAATGTTGCCATAGGTATAGGTTATATAGAATACAAAATACAACTACATATATTAATACGTATCGAAATCTAAAACTTTACTTTTACTGGATCACGCGCCTCATCTTTATCAAGCTCAAAAAAATCTGATGATTTGAATGAAAACATTGACGCAAAAATATTTGATGGGAAAGTTTGAAGCTTGGTGTTGTAATCCATTACAATACCATTATAAAAACGACGAGCTGCTTGAATTTTATTTTCAGTATCTGAAAGCTCATTTTGTAGAGCAATAAAATTCTGATTCGATTTTAAATCTGGATAACTTTCTGCAAGAGCAAAAAATCCATTAAGCGCACCTCGCATAGCGATATCAGCTTCACCCATTTGAGATGGAGTACGAGCCTCCAGACCTTTACTACGAGCTTGTATAACTTTCTCCAATGTAGAAGTTTCAAAATTTGTTGAACCCTTTACAGTGTTCACAAGATTGGGAATGAGATCAAAACGACGTTTGAGTTGTACGTCAATATCTGCCCACGCTTCTTTTACGTGCATACGAGAAGTAACAAGACCATTGTAAATACCAATTACAATAAGAACTAAGATAACTATGATTCCAAGACCAATATAAAGTGGTGACATAAAGTTTAAATTAAAACTTGCCAAACAATTATTTCGATGTATCGTAGAGGATGTTTGGCTAGTTAATACATAGTACAAAACCTACTAGCAATGTCAAGATAATAACCAAAAACTTTTATCGTCTAATATACTACTCACTTTTACCTTTTTCTGTTATTATTAAACACATAATGTTAAACAATATCGAGCAAACCCCTATTTTTCGTATACGTCATTCTTTGGCGCATATTCTTTTAATGGCCATAAAACATCATTTTCCTCACGCGCAACCCACTATCGGGCCAGTTATAGATAATGGTTTTTATTATGACATCGATTTTTCTAATGATACAAAAATAAGCGTAGAAGATTTAAAAAAAGTAGAAGAGACAATGCGAGATATTATCAAACGTCATCTACCATTTAAAAAAGAAATTATTTCTATTGAAGAAGCTCGTTCTATTTTTGAATTTAATCCTTTCAAAATAGAACTCTTAGACGGAATCGCACAAAAAGGAGATGAAGTGACTATTTATCGCACGGGTGATGACTTTTTTGATTTATGTGAAGGACCTCACGTAGAAAATACAAAAGAAATTCCACTCGATTGTTTTACTCTTTCACATTTAGCTGGTGCGTATTGGCGAGGAGATGAAACAAAACCAATGCTCACTCGTATTTATGGACTTGCGTTTGAAAATAAAAAAGAACTTGATGCATACATAGTACAACAAGAAGAAGCGAAGAAAAGAGATCATAGAATTATCGGTGCACAATTAAAACTTTTTACTGTTTCTCCCCTTATTGGTCCCGGTCTTCCACTAATGCAACCAAATGGAATGATTATCCGCAAAGAAATTGAAGATTATTTGTGGTCACTTCATAGCAAAAAAGGTTATTCTCGTGTATGGACTCCACATATTGCAAAAGAAGCACTATATGAAACATCAGGACACGCTGCAAAATTTGGTGATGAACTTTTTCGTGTACAAGGTAAAGAAGATAAATTTATTATGAAACCAATGAATTGTCCACATCATATGCAAATCTTTGCGGACAATCAATTTTCATACAGAGATATGCCAGTACGATACTTTGAACCAGCCACCGTCTATCGTGATGAAAAGTCTGGACAATTAGGAGGACTACTTCGTGTGCGTGCTATCACCCAAGATGACGGACATCTTTTTTGCGCACAATCACAAATAAAAGAAGAAGTCTCTACTATCGTTGGTATCATCAAAGAATTTTATACAACTATGAATATGTTGGATGGATATTGGGTATCACTTTCTGTTCGAGGAGATGATAGAAGTAAATATCTTGGAGAAGATGACGCTTGGAACCTTGCAGAAACTTCTTTGGAAGAAGCAGCAAAAGCAAATAAACTTAATTATAAAAAAGTTGAGGGCGAGGCAGCTTTTTATGGACCAAAATTGGACTTTATGTTTAAAGACGCAATCGGTCGTGAATGGCAACTAGCCACAATACAATGTGATTTTAATCTTCCAGAAAGATTTGATTTGAATTTCATAAATGCTGAAGGTAAAAAAGAAAGACCAGTTGTGATACATCGAGCTATAGCTGGTTCACTAGAAAGATTTATGGGTGTGATGATAGAACACTTCGCTGGTAATTTCCCTCTTTGGCTATCTCCAAATCAAATTACTATACTTCCAATCACAGATAAACATAATGAATACGCAGAAACTATATTTAATGAATTACAAAATTCAGATATTCGTGTAACACTTGATAATTCTAGAGAAGGTCTTGGTAAAAAGATTCGTAACACTCGAGAAATGAAAACTCCATACTGGGCAGTGATTGGAGATGCAGAAGTTACCAATGGAACAATTACACTCGAACATCGCACTCTTGGTAAAATAGGTGAGATGAAAATCAGTGAACTCGCAGAAAAATTAAATACTGAAATTAAGGGTAGGTTGTAGGTTGTATAGAAAAGCTTTTCCAAAACGAAGGTTCTAAAGCCAAAAAATTGTTCAAGATACGCAAAGCGATAATTTTTTTCGAGGGAGACGTACCTAAATGTACGTTGACTAAGAAAAAAGTTATCGCGACAAAGTAGATTGGATAATTTTTTGGCTTTAGATGTCGACGTTTGCAGACTTAGCGTGAGTCTGGATAAATGACTTTCTCGGACCCACTTCGCTTCCCATCAACATTTCAAACACTCTGTCTGCTTCTTCGGCTTCGTGTACTGATACTTGTTTAAGTATGCGAGTATTTGGATCCATCGTGGTCTCCCATAATTCTTCGGAGTTCATTTCTCCAAGACCTTTGTATCTTTGTATGCGAATCTTTTGTGAAGATGGTTTTACAGTTTCTTTCTTTGAATTCTTTTCTTCTTTTACTTCAGATTCTTCCCCTTCTTCTATATTTTCTTCACTCGACTCTTCTTCCGGATTTGTAATATCCACATCACCAACAATTGCAAACTTTTCTTCGTCAGAAAATGCGTAATCAATTTTCTTTCCTTGTTGAATTTTGTAAAGTGGTGGTTGAGCAATATAAACATAACCCGCGTCAATTATTGGGCGATAATAACGATAGAAAAATGTGAGAAGAAGTGTACGAATATGCGCACCGTCTACATCGGCATCGGTTGCGATGATAAGTTTGTGATAACGAACTTTTTCAATATTAAATGTGTCTCCAATAGCCGCCCCCATAGCAAGCACAAGATTTTTAATTTGTTCACTGCCTAACATTCTGTCTAATCTCGCGCGTTCCACATTCAAAATCTTTCCACGAAGTGGCAAGATAGCTTGAGTCACTCTATCACGACCCATTTTTGCAGTACCACCAGCTGAGTCTCCCTCCACAATAAATAATTCTGAATCTGCAGGATCATTACTCTGACAATCGGCAAGTTTTCCAGGAAGAGAAAAACCTTCGAGCGCTCCTTTACGAAGAACACTGTCTTTTGCGGCTTTAGCAGCCTTACGAGCACGAAGTGCGAGCAATCCTTTGTTGATGATTTCTTTTGCATCATCCGGATTCTCTTCCATAAAAATAGTAAACGCATCCGAGAAAACAGTAGACACTGCGCTTTGTGCTTCCATACTTCCGAGTTTTGCTTTTGTTTGTCCTTCAAATTGAATCTCGCGAAGTTTTACAGAAATAACCACAGTCAAACCTTCAAGCACATCATCACCTGATAAATTATCATCTTTCTCTTTTAAAATACCATTCTTGCGAGCATAAGCATTTATCAAACGAGTAAGTGCAGTCTTGAATCCAGTGACGTGTGTGCCTCCTTCAGCTGTTGGAATGTTATTCGCAAAAGCAGCCATTTTGGTCGTCATATCATCGATATATTGAAGCGCAATTTCCACTCCCACATTTTCAGCTTCTTTTTCTACATAAAAAATATTCTTATGTATTGGTTTTGAAAATTCATTGTAATGCTTTACGAGAGATTTGAGTCCACCTTCAAAATAAAAAGTTGTTGTCGGACATTCAATATTTAAATCTGCAGCATAAGTCTCACCTTCTAGGTCTAACTTTTCTGTTACTTCACGTGCATCAACAATAGTAATAGAAAGACCTTTCACAAGATATGCTTGCTGACGTAAATGAGAAACAACACGACTCATTTCAAATGTTGTTCCTTCCTTGAAGATTATTGGATCTGGTTCAAAAGTGGTAATTGTCCCAGTGAATTTACTCTTACCAATTTGTTTTACTTTTCCTTTACTAACACCTTGCTTGTATTCTTGTATAAAAAATCCACCGTCACGATGAACCTCAACTTTACACATAATAGAAAGAGCATTCACTACAGACGCTCCCACTCCGTGAAGACCACCAGAAACATTGTAACCATCACCACCGAACTTTCCTCCAGCGTGGAGTGTGGTCATAATTGTTTCAAGTGCAGAAACTTTTGTCTTGGAGTGAATATCAACAGGAATACCGCGACCATTATCAACTACACGAATCTGGTCGTGAGGAAGAAGTGTAACTTCAACACGATTCGCATAACCATTCATCGCTTCATCGCGAGAGTTGTCAAAAATTTCCCAAATAAGATGATGAAGTCCGTCTGGTCCAGTCGAACCAATATACATACCAGGACGTTTTCGTACTGGCTCGAGGCCTTCTAGAACTTGTATACTTTCTGCTCCGTAGGCTACCTTTTTTGGCTCTTTTTCTATTTTTTTAGTAGCCATATATTTCTTTAATTATAACATTTTTTAAACATTTTTGCCAGTAAAAATTACCCACATTTTTGGTATTTACACATTGACAAATATGTAGTATAATAATAAAAGCTAGTTCAAGGGGGATGCAAATATGGGACAGATAGTTCAAGCTGTAAGTGAAGAAACTGCAGGATTTCTCAGAGCTTGGCGTAGCGACAAAAATCTCAAGCTGATCGACCCATTTGACCACGAAGTTCTCGCTTCTGAAATCTTTACGAACTATATGCCCGGTTGTGATGGCTCCGTCACTATGTTTCAAAAAGACGGGAAAAAGTTGCGAATAAAAGTCGAAAGTAATACCATTCGCGTAAAGACAGACGGGAACGACTCTTGGTTAGTCTGGTTTATAATAAAAAAATAGTTTTTACAATTTGCAAATACCCCGCCCACAAGAAGGCGGGTATTTTATTTTCTAAACTTTTCTACTTCTTTTACGAAAGTATCATTACGTTCATATTCATTATTAAAATATTTTGAAAAAGATGCGAAAGCTGGAGAAAATAAAATAATATCTCCCTCTTCTGACAATTCAAAGGCTTTGACTATACAATCTGAAAGTTTTTCATATTCATATTCTTTTTTAATAGAAATCCTATCTGTACCTGCTCCAGATAAATAAACAACTGCTTTTGTTTTTTCTTGTATTATTTTTTCGAGTTCATTAATTGGTAAACCTTTATCTCCACCACCTACAATCAAAATAGGTTTTTTATCAAACTTTTCAAAAATGGAATTGATAGCCACAATTGTCGCATCTTCTGTGGTACCGTTATTATCGTTAAAAACTATTACATTATTTTTAAACAACCCCATATCTTGCAAACGACCATCTACCGCCTTAAAAGTTTTAATCGCTCCTCTTATACTTTCATCATCCAATCCACATTGCGCAGCAACTTCATAAGCAAGTCCTGCTGCAACTTTATTATGTTCACCGATAAGATTCATTTCAAAATCTTTTTTTTCTGGAACGATAACAGACACTCTTTCTCGAATAAGAATCTCTCCCACAGCCTGAGCGCTAGCAATCAATACATCTCCACTATGCTGATTGCGATAAATATTTGCCTTATCTGCAAAATATAATTCTTTATCATTTTTATAATAATTCATATGATCATCCAAAAAACTAGTGAAGACTGCAATATGCGGACTTATTTTCATATCTCCAAACCCTTGTAATTGCCAAGAATCTAATTCCAAAATTAAAAAATCTCCGTCTTCGATAACATCAAGCAAAGGAAGGTTGGCTACTCCACGAATATTTCCACCTAGATGCACCCGTGAACCATTTTCTCGTAAAATATATGCTATCAATTCTGTAACCGTACTTTTTCCTCGTGTGCCAGTGATGCCAATAATAACTACCTGTGGTAATTCTCTCATCACAATATCACACATAAGCGCAGCAGACATATAAACAGGAATATTATTTTCCTTTGCACATTGTATATATTCACTATCAGTCGGTACTCCTGCAGCTTTTAAAATAAAATCTCTATTTTGAAAATCTTCTAAACGATGTTCACCCAAAACATATTTTATATTTTGAAAATCTTTAAGCTCTGAAACAGACGAAGCCAATTGTTCTTCTGTTTTTTTGTCAGTCACAATAATTTCTGCATTATTCATCGCTAAAAATCTTGTATCACCAATCCCTCTACCCAAAAGCCCGAGCCCGAGCACTGTAACTTTTTTATTTTCAAAATATGGAAAATACAAATCCTTTTTCATAGATTATTTCACAAGATTAATTTCATTAAGCACTGTGTACGCATCTCCAGCACCAGAATTAAGCACAATAGATTTTGAGTCTGTAATATTTTCTATAAATGATTTCATCACCTGTATATTATCAAGTATTTGAGCGTTCACTCCGCGTAATTTTAATTTTTCTACCAAATCTAAACTAGAAATAGTATTGTCATTTTTTTCTCTGGCAGCATAAATTGGCATCACGTAAACAATGTCTGCTTCATCAAACGCTTTTGCAAAATCATCCAATAATAATTTTGTACGTGAATACAAATGTGGTTGAAAAAATATATGCAAAATATTTTTTCCTTTTGGATACGCTTCACGTAGAGCTTCTAGTGTTGCTTTTATTTCTACCGGATGATGTCCGTAATCATCATAAACTATAATTCCATTCTTTGTTTTGCCTTTATATTCCAATCTACGCCACGTTCCTGTAAAATTTTTCAATCCCTCGCGAGCTTTTAATTCATCAAGACCAAGAGTTTTTGCTAAAGAAAGAGCTAAGTTTGCATTTGAATGATTATGATTACCAAGAACAGAAAGTTCGATATTATTTGCATCAATAGAATCATCATTTATTTTTTTACCTTGCGTATTTAATTTGACATCACTATGTGTAACCAGACATCCATCCTTTGGAACCTTATCCGCGAATGATTGGAAGGCAGAATGAATATCATTCATATCTTTATAATAATCAAGGTGATCTTCATCAATATTCGTCACAACAACATATGTTGGAAAAAGATTAAGGAATGAACGCCTATATTCACACGCTTCAACAACTAAATATTCACTATTACCTTGTATAAAATTTGTTCCACCTTCAGATAAAAGGCTACCCACAATAACTGTAGGTGATTTGCCACAAGCTTTTAACATAGAAGCAATCATAGCAGTCGTTGTCGTCTTGCCGTGAGTGCCGCATACAGCAATAGTTTTATATTCTTGTGTAAGAGTACCTAATGCCTCGGGATAAGTCATACACAAAATATTTTTATTTCTTGCTTCAATCAATTCTGGATTGTCGTCTAAAACAGCAATTGAATAAATGACCAAGTCTGTATCTTTTTTTAAATTATCGGACTTATGTCCGATAAAAATATTTATTCCTTCTTTCTGTAAATCATCTGTGATGCGAGAAGAAGAAACATCTGAACCAGAAACTTTCGCACCATTAGAATTGCAATATCTAGCAATAGCTGAAAGTCCTATACCTCCAATACCAATACAATGTACATTTTTATAATCTCTCAACTGCATATTATTTGGAAATAAAAATTGCTTTCCCCCGCCAATAATTTTTGAAAATTTCTACATCGCAAATACGATACGCACCACGAGTTTTGTCAGTAGATTCTGGTTCGTGATAATAGAAATAGGTGTTAGGTGATAGGTGATAGGGACTAGAAGATTCAGATACAACTGTAAGATCCCCTTCATCTCCTTTTTCATAACCAACAAGAACAATGAGATGAAAACGTGTTTGCTCGAGCACTCTTTTTTCTACTGAAACAATTACAGGATTTCCAGCATCAAGTGATGCCATTATTTCATCTGTAATACTCGTAAGTCCTTCCGATCTACGTGCCTGTAATCCAAGTTCTTCTGCTTTTGTTACTAAATAATTATGTACCCAACCATTATTTATATCGTATCCACCATTTTCTTTGGCTTCATTACAAAATTTAACAATATCGGGTATATTTTCCCCGTAATATTCAACAACCATTTTAAAACACACAGCACCACAAGCCCGTAGCATCCAAAACTTATCTTCTACATCAATAAACTGCGAATAATATGGGACTTCTAATTTCATTATCTTATTTCGTAACCCTTATTCTTAAATAATTCATAATACGGCTCCATCATTTTATTTACTTCATCATCAGTCAAAGTTTTTTCATAACTTTGGAAAACAAGACGAAAAGCATACGAAGTTTTATTTACACCATCTATTTCTTTGGAGAACGTATCAAAAAGATCAACACGAGCGACAAGAGGATTAGATACTTTATCGCAAAGAGACTTGATACTTTCCCATTCCGCGTTATCAGATACCCACATAGCAATATCACGGGCGATAAACGGATAAGGCGAGACTGATTTATAGCTAACCAAAGGTAAAGACGAGAATGTGGGTGCTTCATATTTTGTTGGTTCTGGTAATTTATTTATAAGTGTATCAAAATCAATTTCAATTACATATGGCTTGGCAGATACTGTTGTGCATTCAATACCACTGACACCAAGGCGACGTTTAATTTCAGCAAGTATCATATCAACTTCTTCAGTAAAATTACTTTTCTTTGCACCGTCATCGCTCGCTAGTGCAAAATTCCTAGTTTCTTTATTATTAGAGAAAACATTTCCAAATTCAAAAATCTTTATAGTTTTTTGTCCTAGAAGTGGCGCATTATAAATATTAAGCAGAAGCGATTGCAATAATCCTTTACCAATATTTGTACGTAATTTTTCTTTATCATCAGCCAAACCTTTTACGATTTCTACTTCGCCTTCATTTCCGAATGTGTAGGTCATCACTTCAGAATACCCTCTTGTGAGCAAAATTTCACGAACTTCATTTTCATAAAACATTCGCTTATGAATAATACCAACATTTGTAAGTTCTGGTAGTGTCGGGGTAATTTTTTCATATCCAATTATACGACCAATTTCTTCGGCCAACTCTTCTTTGATATGAATATCAAGTCTTTCTTTTGGAATATTTACAATATATCTTTCTTCTTTTAAGTTATTTGATATTCTCCCATAACCAACAATTTTGCGATTAACTTCAAACTCTTCTTGTGTTTCAATCACAACCTTTCCAACAATTTTTGTTGCGTGAATAATTTTATTATCATCTAAATACATACCAATATGATCAACACCTTCGGGAACTTTTGTGCCACGCAAAAATTCTTCTGATTCAAAACGAATTTTACCTTCACCAGTATTTGCGAAAACTAAATCACCAAAACGCAATTCTTCTTTTTTTATTTTTTCTGCAAATACATATTTATCAATAGAAAGACTTGGCATCCAAATACCTTTGTATAAATAACTGATAAGTGACGAACAACTAAATGCCTTCGGAGCATCCTCGCGCATATTTGAAGGATTTTTATAAAGAGCATTAACAAGTTTCGGATATGTTTCTTTAATATAATTTTCGGGAACAATATTTTCAAATGAAAATGACATCTGCTCAAAAGTTTTTTTAATTTTATCGTCTGTATATTTTGTACCCAAAATATCATTCAATTCTTTGCGAGAAATTCCCACATAATATTCTGTATCTTTCTTTGGATAAATATCTACAACTTCACTTAATTTTGCATCGGTACAAATTTCTTTTATCAAATTGGCAGTCATATATAAACCCTCTTCGACTAAAGAATTTGCAATACCATTTTCAAATCGTTTGGAAGCATCGGTATGAAGTCCATATCTTTGTGAAGTCTTTCTGATGAGTGATGGTGAGAAATTCGCGCTCTCCAAAATTACACTCGTTGTGTCTTTTTGTATGCCACTAAACTTGCCACCTTTTATTCCAGCGAGACCGAGGGCTTTTGTATCATCCGCAATCACAAGAGTCTGTTCGTCTAGTGTGAGAGACTTGTCATCAAGGGTTGTTAATGTCTCGCCAGACTTAGCAAAACGTGCGCGAAGTGTGCCGGAAATGGTGCGAGTGTCATATGCGTGCATTGGCTTATTTAACGCAAATTGCACGTAATTTGTAATATCCACTATATTGTTGATACTGCGTTGTCCTATCGATTCTAGGCGATTTTTGAGCCACTGGGGGCTATCTGTGACCACTATATCGTCTATACGTATGCTCATAAAACGAGTGCAGGCTTTTTCGTCATCAATTGCAAGAAGCGGAATAGAAATTTTTTTATCTAATAAATTTTTACTTTTTTGTATAAATTTATCTTCTTTAAATTTAAAACCAAAATCTGCGCAAAGTTCGCGCGCCATACCACTGTGACCAAGCGCGTCGTGTGCGCGATTCGGTAAAATTTTTATATCAAAAACAGTATCATCAGAAAGTTTTATTGTTTCTTCAACCTCAAAAGCTTTTTTATTTAATGTGTCGACAATTACTTCATCTTTTGGAAGCACATCAACAATATAATCTTGTAACCACGATTTGGAAAATTTCATATTTAAAATTGATTTACTACTCGAAGATCACCACTGTACAGCAAACGAATATCATCCAAACCATATTTGAGCATTATCATTCTATCTATGCCGCAACCAAAAGCAAAACCACGATATTCTCGCGGATTAATTCCCCCTGCTTCCAAAACTTTTGGATGTACCATTCCCGCTCCACCAATTTCTATCCAGCCAGTTTGTTTGCAAATATTGCAACCATTACCTTTACATTTAAAACATTGCATATCAACTTCATTCCCCGGTTCCACGAATGGAAAATAACTAGAGCGAAGACGAATCACCAAATCTGTACCGAAAAAATCTGAGAAAAACTTTTCAATCACGCCAATCATCATTGCAAGTGAAGCATCTTTGGACACATATAACATTTCTACTTGATGAAATTGCGCTTCGTGCGTCGCGTCTGTCGCTTCATTACGAAAAACTTTTCCCGGACAACAAATAGCTAGTGGAAAAGAGCGACCTTCGGCTACATATTTTTCCATTGTACGAATCTGCATATTACTCGTATGAGTGCGTAATACATATCCTGTTTCTTCACCATATTTATCTGTACCTTTTTTATTTTTAATCCAAAAAGTATCCTGCATATCGCGCGAAGGATGATCTTTTGCAATATTTAATGCATCAAAATTATGCCATTCATCTTCAAGTTCTGGGCCATCAACAGTATCAAACCCCATCTTGGAAAAGATATCTGATATACGAGCGATAGCCAAGGTAATTGGATGTAAGTGTCCAGTCATAGATTTATTTTACCATACAAAATAACGACTATAAACTAAAGGCTGTGTTTGGTGTCTTGTAAAACCCATACATTTTTTCTTTTTGTAAATGTATCAAAAATTGCACGACCAAGAAATAGCGGAACAAATATTGGATAGAGAATGAAAAATATTGGGAAATTACGATAAAATTGCTGTTTATCATCTGATAATGTATTTCCAATATATAAAACCAAAAGGAACATAGAAAGCATCACCATCACAACAAATGACATCATTGTTGTATTAAAATAAAAAATATCAAATACTGGCATACGAAAATGAAAACCAACTGTGAGCCATCTGCTTATATAAGTTGATAGCTGTGAAAATAATGTATACACAGAAAAAATTGCTGCATACAAACCATAAAACATAAAAAGAAAAGCTAAAGGAAGAGTTACCATTCCAAAGTTGCCATATTCTTTTTTGAAAAATAATTCTTTATAATCTAAAGAATTTTCCAAAAATCCTCTCGCCCAACGAAGACGCTGGAAAAAGAAACCCCTAGCTGTCGCTGGCCCAACTGTATATACAAGAGCTTTGTGTGAATTAACAATTTTTAAATGTGCTTTGTGCATACGTAAAGTGATTTCAAAATCTTCTGTATTGTGAGCTTTGCGATATCCACCCAATTTATCAAACACTTCTTTTTTGAAAATAGAAAAAGGTCCGGGAGTTACTTGTATGGCATCGAGTTGGCCAAAAGCTTTACGCAAAAATACACCCATTAAATATTCTATAGCTTGCAATCGTTGTATAAGTGTATGTGGATTACGGATATGAATACACGGAGTCACAGCCATAGTATTTTTATCAGCCTCAAAATATGAGACTATAACCTTCAATGAATTTTTATTAACAAAAGAATCAGCATCAAGACAACCAAACAAATCTGATGTAGAATTTTCTAAAGCGAGATTAACTGCTGTGTGTTTGCCACCATTTTCTTTTGCAAATACTTTTATTTGATTTGGATAATTATGTGCATACACTTCTGCAATAGCAAAAGTTCTATCTTTACTACCATCATCCACAACAATAATTGAAAGTTTATCTTTTGGATAATCAAGAGCAAGTAAAGAATCCAATGTACTCCCCAAAGTTTTTTCTTCATTCCAACACGGAACAGCAACAGCTACAGTTGGATAATTTTGTATTTCGTGTTTTTCTTCACGTTTTATTTTCCTTTTATTTTCAAAAAATGAAGTCAAGAGAAGTACTTGAAAATACATAGACAAAAATAGGAATGGATACATCAGCCCTTGTAAAATGTTCTCTATCATACGAAATTATTTAGTACGCTTGGTACTTGTTGCAGTTGCTGTGGTTGATGTCGCGACCTTGAGAGTATCTGGAAGAAGTGTTTCTAGATCTTCTATCGATTTAAAACCAATATATGTTTTGTCTTCTATAACAAGGGCAGGAAGTGAGGATTTGATACGATAAATGGCTTTCATCGAATCAATTGCAGCCAATTCTAGATTGTAATCAAATGAATACACGCGCAAGTCTGGATAAATTTCTTTTAATCGAGTAAGAACAAAACCTTCCTTCTGACAATCTGCACAATCTCCTTTGTTTGAGTAAAAATAAATAATGAAAACTGGTTTTTTGGCAACACCACATTTCTCAACTAACTTTTTTGAAAGAATATAATCTTTAATTTGAAGTAGAGAATAATATTTCTTTAAATAAACCACATCGGTATCTGTTGAACCGCGCTCATTTTCTGTTTTGGATAATTTATCACCGAGAGTAGAAAGTTCTGGGGAAAGACTGCTGTCATTCACATTTGAACAAGGAACTTCTCCGAGAAGTGAAAATTGTGTCTCACTTGAGAGAATATCAATTGCGATATTGTCTTGAATAGATTTTACAGTTTCAACACGTTTATTTGAAAAAAAAGTCGATGTAAAAAATGCCGTAGCAAATATTGCTGCAGTGATGACAAAAGTGAAAATGTATTTTTTGATGTCGAACATAATGTGTACTAGATAGCCGCTTCTCAGATTCGGTCACGAAGTCAGTTTTTCACTTTGTTCAAAACAAAAGACTTCGCGACCCCTATTCGAATCTGTCGGATGCCACGCAGGTGGCATCCTGAAGCGGCACATTTAATAATAAGCTCCGCTTATTATGGAGCCGCTTCTCAGATTCGAACTGAGGACCTACGGTTTACAAAACCGTTGCTCTACCAACTGAGCTAAAGCGGCATATTAAATATTTCAACTAAATAAAATAACGTGTCAATTTTATACGGTTTTGAAACCGTTGGCTTTTGACAATCTCGCTTGCGCTCGTGCCAACTGAGCTAAAGCGGCATATTAACACTGAAACAATATACAATATCCTATCATTTTTTCATTATTTTGTCACCCCAACAGAACTACGTCAGCCGTTTCAAAAATTGCTTTAGATTCTAGGCGCGGGAAAGCGAACGAGGAGACGTACTTAATAGTACGATGACGATCTCGCAGGGACCCGCAACAACGAAGATGAAGTAATTTTGGAAGCAGGAGCTATTCTTCTTCACGCTCACGATCCATCTCTTGCTTATAAACTTTCAAATGTTCCCAAAAATGTGGCACTGTCCCTCTGTTTCGCACGGCATTTTGCACAAACCAATTTCGTGAACGTGAATATAAATGTGTAGACAATTTGTCGATGTAATACATCACACGCACAGCCAAGTGTGCTATGTATTGCATCATAAACTTTCTAAAATGAACACTTCGTCTAAGTAAATAACGAATGATGGCGTGCAAAGTTTTTGATACTTGTGCTGGACCATTATATTTTGGATCAATTTTAACTACTCCTAGTTTTACACGATAATATTGAATCACGAGAATAAGTGACGCACCGATTGCGACTAGTATTCCGCTTATTAATAAAATGAGTAGTAACATATTTATATATCTAGAAGATACTATAACGGACAAATTTTATTACTTTTGTATTTTCACCAAACTTTTGTATCGCTGCTTGAATCTTTTGCTCGACAGTTGTTTCTGGATTTTTTATAAACGGTTGCTTCATAAGTGCAGTTTCTTCACCGGCACCATCTTCATTGTTGATTGATGTCGGAGACATAGCACAAATATGCATAGCAATATCGTGGGCTAAAGTTTTGAATTCTTCATTCTTGGCAACGAAATCTGTTTCGCAACCAAGCTCTAGCAACACTCCAACTGTTCCAGTTGAATGTATATATGAAGAAACAATACCGGCACCCAATTCGCGGTCGGCTTTCTTTTCGGCTTGAGTAGATGAATAGGCTGAAAGTATTGTGCGAGCTTTTTCTTTGTCACCATTTGCTTCATCGAGAGCTTTCTTGATTTGAGCAAAAGATAAGCCTGTTTCTTCGCGGAGTTCTTTGATTATGTCCATAGTTTAAATAAGAGTTAATTACAAATTATTATGCTTCGATTTGGAGAGCTTCCTTGATTGCTTCAAGTACAAAACGGATAGAAGAGACTGAACCGTCATTTCCAACGATTGGATACTCTATACCATCTATTTTACAATCAGTGTTTGAAAGTGCAACCACAGGTATGTGGAGACGTTTTGCTTCCTTGATACACATATCTTCGTGACGTGGATCGATCACAACAATAGCGTGAGGGATATTTGTAAGTGAAGAAATACCACCGAAATCACGGTCTAGTCTGTCTATGTCGCGTTGAATGAGTAGCTGTTCCTTTTTTGTATAAACATTGAGCTCTCCTGTTTCCTTTTTCTTCAAAAGTTCGTGCAACTTTTCAATACGCTTCTTGATTTGTGGAAAATTTGTGAGTGTACCACCAATAAATCTTTCTGCGATGTATGGTGCATTTAATGAAAGAGCAACTTCTTTTACGATTTGACGAATTTCTGGCTTTACACCGACAAAAAGAATAACCTTACCAGCATTCTTCATAGAAGAAAGGAAAGTTAAAGCATTTTCTAACTGCTCTTGTGTTTTTTCGAGATTGATAAAATCGACACCATTATGATTACCTTCAATAAAAGGTTTTGTAGATGGGTGACGACGAGTACGTGAGTATCCATATTGGAGACCTGCATTTTTTAGTGCCTCCGTTGTTATATTTGATGACATAAGTTGATTAGTGTAGTAGAAAGAAGAAGGTAGAAAGTAGTAAATACAAACACCCAATACAAAATTCTAAAACATTATTTTTTAATAATAAACATTTGCCTCGTGCCACAGTACTCGTCCTCCTTAATGCAAGTTTTGCAAGCGTCTGTAATGCGCGGATGAGTATGCTCAGGTGTCCAAATCCTGATTTGCCCGATTGGATGAATATGACTATTCTAGCACAGAATTAGGGGTTTGGGAATACCGAGAATGAAATCACCCTAAAACATCTTTATAATCGGCAAGTTTTTTTAATGAGTTCCAAGCTGTTGTTCTAGATATAAATTCAACAGACGAAAGTAACTTATTTATACTAGTAGTAGTTCTCTGTGGCCTATAAAGTGAATTCATAGCATAAAATAACTTTTCATAATTAACAAACTCGGCGTTTATTTGCTCAATTGTTGGTGCTGTATCCTTGGATGAATACTCGTGTGCTATTTTAGATGCTACGATTTCTGCTAACCTTGCCCTTTCTTCTGCAGAAATCCAGAAAAATTGAGAATTTTTTTCTAAATATTTTTCTAGTAAACTACACTGGCTATAAAAATTATTTATTAAATCATATTCGTCATTGGAAAGTTTTTTTATGAAAAAATGAGAATATTTATTCCAAGATTTATTAGGAACAATCTTAACAACGTCTTCAGGATATATAGTAGCGTTAACATCAGGAGCGCTATTTCTTATTTCCAAGAGAGCTCTTATTGTTTTTTCAGCTTCTTTTATTTCCAAAACAACAATTCTTGCCCCACTTTCAAAGTCAGCATTTTTTTGTAACCTGTACAACCAATATGCAACACCCGCTGTTAAAACTGTCGCAATCGCTGAAGATAACTGAAAAAATATATCTGTATTATTCATACCGCAATACTACACCTTGTAACAACTTTGTAAAGCTTTACTCTTCATCCCCTTCAGTGAAGTCGCCTTGGAAGTTTTGGAGAGCGGTGAAGATTGGGTCGAGGTTGCCTTCCATAATTTTTGGTAAGCCGTGCCAGGATTCTTTGATACGATGGTCGGTCACGCGGTCTTGTGGGAAATTATATGTTCTGATTTTTTCACTTCTATCACCTGTACCAACTTGCGAACGCTTCTCTCCACGAAAATCTGTACCTTCTCTTTCGGCTTCTAATTGATCGAGTTTGGCTTGAAGCATTTGAAGTGCACGTTCTTTATTTTTTAATTGACTGCGTTCGATAGTACAACGAATGGCGATGCCTGTCGGCTTGTGTATCACGCGCACAGCTGTTTCGACTTTGTTTACATTTTGTCCACCAGCACCACCTGAGCGTGACGTTTCGATTTCTAAATCGGCGGGATTGATTGTCACCTTTTTTTGTTCACGAATAGGCATAACCGAAACAGTGATGGTGGAAGTATGCACGCGACCGTTTTTTTCAGTATCTGGAATACGCTGTACACGATGCACTCCACTTTCATATTTAAATGTATCCCACGCGTCTTTGCCTTTGATTTCAAAAGAAGCATATTTATATCCACCGACTTCACTTTGTGAATCGTCAACTTTTTCAAAACCAATTTTGTGTGCTTCACAATAAAGTGAATATGCAGAAGCGAGTTCGGCAGCAAAAAGTGTGGACTCGTCTCCGCCTGCACCAGCTGAGATTTCCAAAATCATCGCTTTGGGTTTGGCATCTTCTTCTTTGGCAACTGTTGCGATGTCTTCCATTTGTTTCCAAAGAGATTCTATTTGTGGAGTAAGAGTATCTATTTCACTTTGAGCTAACTCTTTCATCGACTCATCTACGAGAAGTTGCTCTGCTTCATTTTTTGCATTCAAAAGTCGCTCGTATTCTTGGGCGAGATAGGCAGTGCGAGGATTATTTTTAAAGTCTTCTAAATTCATAATCATTGTTAGTATAGCAAAATAATTTGAAGTATTTCGCAGCAGTTAAAAAATGATTCAGATGCGCGGCAAAAGGCGCAGTTCCGATGGAGGCGTACGCGTAGTACGTTGACGAGGAACTGCGCCTTTTAACAAAGCAGATGAGTTATTTTTTAGCTGCTGCAGAACGTTTTTTGAATTTGTCGACACGTCCGGTTGTATCGAGTACTTTTTCTAGCCCCGTATAAAAAGGATGACAAGCCTGACAGATTTCAACTTCTATCTTTTCTTTTGTTGAGCCAACAGTATATTTGGCACCACAAGCACAAGTTGCGGTTGCTTTTTCAAAATATGTTGGATGAATTTCTGATTTCATAGTTACGCAATATTAACACATTTATAAACAAAAAACAAGCACCGGAACAGGCAAATTTTTCCTTATTTTATTTATTTTGAAGCTTATCAATGTCCGCCTGCATTGCATATAATTTCTTCATCACAGAATTACCATAGCCAGCACCTGCCGAAGATGAAGCACAAGATCTACCCGAATAATATTTACAAGCAGCGTTTCTTTCGCTAGCTTCATTTCCGGCTACCGCACCCAAATCGGCCAAATAAAGTGATGTCGCTGTGATTGCGTGATATGGAATCCAAGGATCGGCTTGGGATGCACCTGTAACACTTTCAATTCTACTTTCAAATAATTGCCACGTTGATGGAATAAACTGTGATGGCCCCATCGCTCCTCCCCAACCACTTGGTTGACCTCCACTGTACGCTGCAATCCAACAAGATACTGGAGTCTTTGACATATCACGTCCAAGTTTCGGAAGAAGCCTACTAAAAATAGGAACATCGCGAGTCGGATTCATAACTCTATTTCTTATCTCTCCAGTTTTTATACTTACACCATTTCCTGTTTGAGGATTACTCAAATAACAAGCACCAACATTTATACCAAGAGATGATTCTTGCATCAAAATAGCCAAAATAAGTGCAGGACGAACACCTGTAGTTTTGGACGCGGCTAAAGCAAAATCATAAGCCTGACCAAATGAAATAGCTGCCACATCACGAAGATCAAAGAGACGAGCACGAATTTGTGCAGCTTCTTTTTCACGATCTGCTAATACTTTTTTATATGCCGTTTCTTGATTTTTTGTAATAGAAAGAAGTGTATTTTTTTCTTTTTGATTTATTTCTACTGTCTTCTTGAGCGCTTCTTGAGCAAGTTTCTTTTGAGTTTCTGAATCTTTTGCAACTTCTAATTGAGATTTTGCTGTTTCAATATCCGATTCTGTATTACGAATATCTTGCAAACTATCATTGATAGCACGATTGAGTGTAGAGAAAGAATCAGCATCAGAAAAAAAAGATGAGAGACTTTGTGATTGAAGACTGAAATCAAGAAGTGAATACTGTTCTAAATATCTTGTCTTTCGCATAATTTGCGCAAGAGAATCTTTTTCGCGTTCCATTTTTGAATCAAGAACATTTATTGTCTGATTCTTCTCGGATATATTTCGATTAAGTACAGATATGGCCGCATCGTGAGTTTTTATATTTTGTTTGGCTTTGGCTATTTTGTCAGCAAGAATAGCAATATCATTTTTGAGTGACGTGCCTTGTTGTTTGGTTTGAGTAATACTATTTGTTAATGCTTGTATTTGTGCTTCCAAATTTGCCAAATCTGCCTCGAGTTGTTCACGAGATTGAGCAAATACATAAGTAGCCCCAGTGACAAATAAAAGAGCAACAATAAAACTAGCGAATATTCGTCTCATAAATATAGTATACCAAATCTAGGTCATTGTTGTTACAAATAATGAACCAATTCTAAAATCATTCCATCTACTTTGTCGCTACAGGATTTTTCTCATTCACTGTACATTTAAGTACACCTCTCTCAAAAAATCCTTAGGCTTCGCGTATCTGAAATAATTTTTGAATTGGCTATCGTAATATATAAAACATTAAAGAGCGACCACTTCGTGGTCGCTCTTTATGTTCCTCTCTACTCTTAACTCTCACCTCTAAACTATTTACTGGCAGGTAATATTATATGTCGCAGATGTTGTAACATTAAATGTTTCGCTTCCATTCAATGCCGAAGCACCGGTGAATGTGTCATTTCGTCCACCACCAGTAATAGTACAGCTGGTAGCATTTGTTGTTGTCCAAGAAAGTGTGACAGAACCACCTCCATATGGAAGATTTAAATTATCGGGCGTGCTGTTTGCATTAAATGTACCGATAACCACTGTTGATAAAACAACTGACAAAGTGTTTGAATCAAACCATCCGGGAGTACAGCCAGCGGAGTTGCAGGGTTGAATCTGAAATATATAACTTCCAACGGCAAGTGGAATCGTTGCGGCAGTTAAATCCCCTGAGGATGTGGTAGTTAACCCAGTATAAGTAAGATCAGCACCAGTACTCGTATTATGAATCTTCGCGTTATATGATGTTGGTGTATTGTTTCCACTCCAAGAAGCACTGAATATTTGATTTGAAGAAACGGTGGTAGGAGTGACGGTTATCGACGCAGTTGTTGGAGCAACTATTGGTGGAGTGATTGTAAGAGTTGTTCCATTAACCCAATCACTACAACCGCTGGAGTTACAGGCTTGAATCTTCAAGAGATAGCTTCCGCTGAGTCCTCCACTAGGAGCACCAGGAAATGTAGTAGCTGTCCTGTTTCCAGAAGTTGTACCATCTCCAATAAGAAGATTTGGATAATATAGACTTCCAAGAGATGTATTATAGAGAGATGCATTGTAGTATGTTGGACTATTACTTCCACCACTCCAAGAAATAACAAAATTTGTTGTTGGATAAATTGTACCTGGATTCGGAGTGTGATGTATTTCTAGACCTGTAGTTGTTGGAGCAGGCGCTGAGATACAATTTCCGCCACTTATTGTTTGTCCTTGGGCACACACAACCACTTCCTTGTACTGCCATCCACTGCTGGTGTTATTATTTGCGTTACTGCAACCAAAGGCATATGTCTGATTAGAATATAAAATGGCAGTAGATCTATCTACTCGTACATTCGTAGATATATTTGGATCTATGCCAGACAAATTACAACTAGTTGCCCCCGATGATTGTAATACGAGATTAGAGGCCGTACCATATAATACAGGAGTAGCAGCATTGATAGATGCAGAGATAGGATCTGCGACACAACCGCAACCACCACAAGATGGTGCTGTACAAGAATTTCCATAAGCAGCCCAACCTGGTGCTGCGTGACAAGATATACTTGAAACATAGTGATAATCAGTACCACAAACCACTCCCGAATCAGCACAATATTGAGCGATAGCTCCAGAACGAGTCTCTGAATATGGAGAATCTGCTGGACATACAGCGACACAAGAAGAATTAGTTGGGCCACTCCACGCAGGACCAGCTATACAACTCCAAGTCTCAGAACCAGAATAACCAGAAGCTGTATTTGTTAAAGTAATAGCTTGACCAACATTTAAACCTCCTGAGTAACTAGGTATGGATTCGAGAAGTACGGAACATTTTCCCCAAGTATGAGTACCAGAAGCCAAACAATCAAGAGCCCCTGCGGTATTAGAAAAACCCAACAACAAAATACAAACAAAGAGAATCTTTATGAGGGATGTGCTTATTTTTTGTGTTGAGAATTTCATATATTTTTTTTATTTATCTAAGATAATAATCTCTTGTGGAATAATTTTTCCTTTTTGAAGAGCTTTTGTATCTAGTACAAAAAGAGCAACTTGTTTGGATTTTATATCAGCAAGTGTAATTGATACGCGTGCGTGAAGTATGGATAATCGTGATTGATCAGATACTTTGTATATCGCAATTCCATCAGGAACAAGCATATTTGCAGTTGCTCCAGTAGAATTTAAACTGTAAGTTTTATATTTAATACTCTTTTGAGTGGTACTACTGGTATCAACAGAAATAATTTCACCCTTCATATACACATTGGTGTCTGGTTTAGATATTTGCAGTTTATCAACACTACCATTTACGACAAAAGAAATACTATTAACACCATTTAATTGATTGGAAACTTCTGTTTGATAATTAATATTTACTAGACTTCCCTTTTTTATATCACTAATATTTACTTCTACAATAGCCTGTTTTTCTACTTCTCCTTTCGCATTTTTTTGTGAAATAATCTTTTCAATTTTTGTATTTGGATTGATAATTACTGTTTTCTCTACAGAATCCTTAACGAAAGTTATTTTTAGTTTATCTGGATAAACACCTGTAACCTTTTCTTGCAATAAAACAAGCGCCGGAGTAGTTTGCTTCTTGAATATTCTATTAACTTTTGAGGTTTCCTCTGAAAATCTAGGGAGAGTGTATATATAAATACCAACAATAATAAGAACCAGTACAAATAATGTAATTTTTGTATTTTTTTCCATTGATTTTAGTATACGCTAGGTTCATTCTATCGTATATATTACAGGTGTGGACAAATAATAGTTAAGAGTTTAGAGGAGAGAGTCGAGAGTAAATACAATTACAATGAGCGACCACTTCGTGGTCGCTCATTAGTAATTATTTCCAACCCTATATTATTCCTAGAGAAGATTTTATTTTATCCAAAAAACTGAAATTTAATTGAACAGTAGGTACAGCAGGAGTAGTTACAACAAAAGGAATATCTGCAGTGCCGACAGGTGAACAGTTTATATAGCATCCTTCAAGATGAAGATTGTAACTCCCTGGGGCAAGTGGAACACTGGGAGTATTTATTGTACCCGAACATCCAGCTGTACCATCACCGTGACAATCAGCAATATACTGTCCTTGCACACTAGCAAGCACTCTAACATATGGTGGAGAATCACAACCAAAAAGGAAACAACTAATAGGTCCAGTAATAGGATTCCATAGAAGACTAGTTGTAAAACCACTCCATCCACCTTGTGTGTATCCACCAGAAGAGTTTGCACCGAGAGAAGCAGTTATTGTTTCGCCCGGAGCATATTCGTCTATCTGCTTACTGGTATTTGCAGCAAAATAATGTGTACTTTCGACACCTTTACAAGCAGAATTAGGAAAGTATGAAGTAACAGGTCCATCGCTAGTCATTATTTCATAATAATAAAGTGTTCCCGGTTTGATTATAGGATATTCTTGGAAATAAGCTGAGAGCTGTGTTAAAGTCGCATCACCAAAACTAGTTGAGAATAAAGGTTCCGGGTAAGTAACATACTGATCTCCCCAATCAGTATAAACCCACCCTCCGGTTCTTGCGGTAGTATCATAACCAAAGCAAACTTCATTGACAACTCCCCACGACACAGCACCTGCTTCTACTTTTGTATTCCCTAAAAAGAATGATGAAATGAGAAGCACAAACAATACTCCTGATTTTATTATATTTAATTGTGACAATTTTTTGAGAGACATTATAATAAAAAATTATTTAGCGATATTATTTGGTAGAATTTGAACTTCGGTCGCAGTAAATTCCTTCAAAGTCTTTATATTTTGTGAAGTCAATACATTAATAGAATCTCCAATGGCAATATTTGTAATATTTACAGGAGATGAAACGAAAGCAGAAGGGAGAGATTTTGTGGCACTAGTAGTTGCCGTATTTGATTGTGCTTTAATAAAACTATCTACTTCGGCTTGATATGTTGCAGAAGGTTTTGCTGTAAGACTAACTACTTTTGTGGAAGTATTCAAAAGAACTGTACGGTTAGCAAGAGATGGATCGTCAAATGGATTTGTTGATTTGACTTTAAGAGTGAGCTGACTTCCATTAATAGCGGTAACAGAGCCAGACAACTGTTTTATTTCATTGGGAGTTTTGAACGCAGCCCCGAGACTGCTGTTTTCTACAAGACTTTTGGCATTATCAAAACCAGCTTGATAACTTTTGTTAGAACCACTCAAAGAAGCTGGCAAATACGGATCTACCAACACTCCAACAACAGCCCCGACGACAAAAGCAGAAAATATGTAGGATATAAGTTTATTAGAACTAGAACAAAGCCCACTTTCACTACTATTAGTATTTTGTATTTCCATATTATTTGATATTTATTACTTTTATTATACCCCTACGTAGAGATAATATCTAAATGGTTGTCCACACGTATTAACAGAATAGAGTCAAGAGAAATAAAGGTGAGAGAAATACAAAGAGCGACCACTTCGTGGTCGCTCTTTGTATTGTATTTGAATTTTCTTGAACAACGTTAGCCAATCCAGAAATTGGATGAGGTGTGCAGATGATTTTTGAAAAAAGTTTAGAGACGTACTAGCGTGTACGTTGAAAAACTTTTTTCAAAAATCATCAAGCAGGTCGCCAATTTATGGATCGGTGTATTATTCAGCTGGGACTTCGGCTTCTTCTTCCTTCTTTCCCTTCTCTTCTACCTCAATTGCACTCAAATCAGTAGCAACTGGAACTTCTTCCACTTCTTCCTTGGCTTCAGTGATAGAAACAACAACATCATCTAAAGTTACGTGATAAAGTTCTACACCAGCTGGAAGTTTGATATCGCGCACGTGAATAACGTCATCTTTTGTAACAAGTGATGAAATATCAACTGTAAACTCGTGAGGAAGTTTTGCTGGATCACCTTCAACAGAAAGTTCGTGCAATACTTTTACTAGAACACCGCCATCTTTCACAGCTTGGGATTCCCCAACAATAGTAATCGGAGTCTTAACGTGAACTTTTTGACCCTTTTCAAGAGTATAAAAATCTACGTGTATTGGAAAACCTTTTACTGGGTCAACTTGTACATCTTGAATCATAGCGTTTTCATTTCCGTGCTCTGTAACAAGGACAATAGAACCTGATTCTCCGACCGCAGCATTCACTTTTTTAAATTCAATTGCATCAATAAAAATTGGAGTAGAAGCTTGGTGTGCGCCATAATAAACAGCAGGAATAAAGCCTTCTCTTTTGATTTCTTTTGGAGCGCGAGCGCTAGTTGTTATCTGCATCATAGTTGTGCAATTATACAGTATTTCTTTAACTAAATCAAGCTGACTATATAAACTTTAATTTATAATTACCTTGTATCTTCCTTCATTATTTACAAAAGCATCTTTTGATTGATATTTGTACTGGAAGCCATATTGTTTTGTAATTTTTGAACCATCAACTGCAATTGGATAAGAATACCCTTTCCAGCTTCCTGGAGATGTCGGAATTTTCCCACGAGTCACGTGCCAAAAGAAAAAGAAAGCCAACCGCGCCATCCACGGGAAAATCGGTAAAATATTTTTATTAACCGCGCGAGCCATATCTTTTCCAAGAACAACATCTCCCGGTGGAGAAATATTAAATACTTCGTAAGAACCTTCTAAATTATTGAAAGTAAACAGAGCTACAATATCGGTAACATCATCTTCGTGTATATATTGGCGCAACCATTTCTTTGTAACTGGAACAAATGACGTGAGCAAGGTGACAATTTTATATGCAAAACCTCCGTGAAGATTACCAGATAACGCAGATTGAAGTCCAAAACGAATACGATCATAACGACCACGTGGGCCAGTGATGGCTGCTGGGCGCACAATAAATACTTGTCCATTCCAATTATTTTCTTTTGCTTTTTTATATCTTTCTTCCAAATGTTCTTCACAAATTCTTTTTTCTTCAGCATAAAGATATCCACTTTTTCTGAATGGTTCTTCCTCTTTATAAAAATGATCCATACTATTATCTGCAAATGCTCCGTAAGAAGAAACGGAAGAAAAATAAATTAATTTCTTTACTGACGGCGTATTAAAAGCAAAATCAAACACTTTATCTGATCCATCTATATTCCATTTCCATTCCAATTCTTCTTGTCCATACATATGACGAATTTGCCACGCTGTGTGAATCACAACATCTGGATTATATTCTTTTACTTTTTCTTCCCAATTATCAGATGTATTTGTTTCTAAATAAATAATTTTGTCTTTATTTATATTTTTTGCCGTAAGTTCTGTTTCTTTTTCTTTATCAAGTGTAATTATTTTTTCAACATCCTGACGCTTCGCAAATTGATCAATAAGCATTGCTCCCACATATCCTGCACCTCCAGTAATAAAGATTTTCATATATGCTAGATAGTATAGCAGAAAAAAGAGAGAAGAAAACAGAAAATACGGATACAAAAGCAGGTACTTCGTGCCTTTTTTTGTATCCTCTATCTTCTATTGTCTACTTTCTACCTTCTGGATTTTAATGTCCCATTCGAGAAAGAAGAATACGAACTGTCTTAAGAGCAATACCAAAATCTAAAAACATAGAACGATATTTAATATAATACATATCATAAGCAAAACGTTCACGAGTTTCTTCGACATTTTGAGGAACAGCGACTTGTGTAACTTGCGCCCAACCAGATAATCCTGGTGGAACAGTATAACGAGCGTGATAAAAATCAATTTCTTCACGCAGACGAGCTTCTAATCCTGTCATATCTGGACGAGGACCAATGAGCGACATATCACCTTTCATTACAGACCAAAGTTGTGGTAACTCATCTATTCTAGTCTTTCTCAAAAATGCTCCAACTTTGGTTACTTTATTTTCCCCTTCCCCAACCCACGCACCATTTACATTTTGTGACATAGAACGTAACTTTGGAATACGCATAATTTTGCGACCAACCCCTAAACGTTCTTGAAAAATAAATGCTGGACGTCCAGTTTCAATATATATAGCTATAATTCCAACAACAATAAAAGGAATTGTGATAATAAAAAATGGTATAGCAATAATTAAATCAAAAAGTCGTTTAATAATTTCATAAAATGGCTTTTGATTTAAATAATCACGAAGAAGTGATTCTTCATTAAATGCTGGAAGAAATATTTTACCAAAAATATGTTCATACAAAATATCTCCCGAAAGGACTGTGGCATAACGAATTATATGTGTCGGCAACATTGAAATTAATTGAACAATTTCTTTGTCGGTATTATCATAAACGATTAAACTTGCTCCACTTTTTGACAATAAATCCGCCACACTTTTTGTTGTGAACTCTGTGACACGAGTAAAAGTTGCTCTCGGAGCATTCATTCCCACTTCTTGAATAACATTTTCATAAATACTTCCTCTTTTTATAATTACAACTGCATTTATATGCGCACCGAGTAAAGGAAGTTTCGCATAAGCAATTCTAGAAAGAGCAAGCAAAATAAAACTTACAGCAAAAAATAATGCATATGTTACTTTTGGACTAATGGGCAAATAAGTAGCAAAAATATAAAAATATAAAATACCAAAGACTGCAGAGATGGTTAAAGATTCTGCAAGTTTCGGAATACTTCGTCTTAAATAAGCAAGTGTCGTATCGCTATATGCAAGAGAAATATATAAAATAGAAATCATTAAAATATAAAGCGGTACGAAATATAAAATATGTCCCAAGAAAAGTTGCCAAACATTTAAAGTATTACCATCAAAAAAATTACGCAAAAAAAGCGCAATATAAAGAGATAAAGTTAAAAAAATGACATCCGTGATGATGACAAAGGAGAGATGGAAATTTCTTTGGAATTTCATATTATAACCAGTATACTAGATATATATGGATGATAATAACTATACTACAATAAAGGAAGAAAAAGTCAATCATCTACACAAAAAACCTTTTGTACTACATATTATTACTCGCGCCTCTTGGGGCGGAGCACAACGCTATGTTTATGATGTGGCCACAGACACCAAAGAATATATACAAGCGGTAGCGACTCAACCGACAGGTCCACTTGTGGACGAACTTCGAAAAGAAGGTGTGACCGTGTATAGACTTCTCCACGCGCGTAGATCTATACTTCCCCTTCACGATTTAAGCACTCTATTTAGTTTGATTAGTCTTCTTCGTCGGGTAAAACCAGATGTGGTACATCTACACAGCTCAAAAATGGGACTTATTGGAGGAATTGCTTGCCGAATAGTTGGAATAAAAAAAATAATATTTACTATACACGGTTGGCCATACAATGAAAAACGACCGAAAGTCATTCTTTTTATTTTTAAGATACTTTCACTTTTGACACTTATGTGTGTACACAAAGCTATCGCTGTTTCCAAAGCCGTTGCAAGAGATAGACCTTTTGGAATGTTTAGAGAAAAAATTACACAAATATATCTTGCTATACAAATACCAAAATACAAAGAAAGAGAAAAAGCTCGCGACGTATTGCTTCACAAAACTCAAATCACTGAAACCGAAGGACTTATTCTCTTTGGAATTATTGGTGAACTAACAAAAAATAAAGGTCACGACGTACTTTTCCGTGCATTTAAAGAAGTCCATAATTTATACCCTGAAGCAAAATTAATATGTATCGGAAATGGAAGTCTACTCCCTAATTTACACACACTAGCTCGTGAACTTAATTTAAATAATGATATTGCGTGGATTCATAATTTGAATGAAGCTGCTTTGTTTATGAAAGCCTTTGATGTTATCATCACTTCTTCATATACAGAAGCTCTTGGATATGCACAACTCGAAGCTGGCCTTGCTTGTAGAACACGTGTCGCTACAAATGTCGGTGGATTGCCAGAAATAATACATCACGGAGTGAATGGTTTGCTTGTTCCAAGAGAAGATTCTCACGCACTTGCCTCGGCACTTATCACTTGTATAGAAAATAAAGATTTAAGAGAAAATCTAGGAAAACACGCCTGCCGAGATTTACAATCGTTTACTGATTTGGATAAAATGCGTTCCGAGATTTATAAAATATATGGGGAATGAAGGTAGGTTATAGGTGTTAGGTTTTAGGTTATAGAAAATACAATAACAGAGCGACACCTTCGGTGTCGCTCATAAATCGTAATATGTTTGGCCTTGAATAATTTGCTTTAGATACAAGGCAAGAAAAGTTTTTGCGACCAAAATTAAGCCGCTCATAAAACGGCAAAAATTATTCCAGATACGCGAAGCCTAGGAATTTTTCGAAGGAGACGTACGGGGTAGTACGTTGACTAAGAACAATTCCGTAGCGACAAAGTAGATGGGATGATTTTTGCCGTTTTATTTTATTCGAGGCCAAGGAATTCATTTTGGAGTTGATATTTGTGGCCAGCGCGTGAATACCTATACATCCCTGCACATATACCTAACGCCACACACTCTGCAAGAATATGTGATCCACCATAACTCATAAACGGAAGTGGAATACCTGTCACTGGCATAATACCAATATTCATACCAACATTAATTACAATATGTGTGAGAAACCAAACGAATACTCCATAGGTAAATAAAGCTTCAAAAGTTGAATCAGCAACAAGCGCATAAGTGGCAATTTTATAAAGAATAAGCGCATAAAAAAGAAGCAAGATGCAAGCACCAATAAATCCCCATTCTTCGGCATAAGCTGCAAAAATAAAATCTGTTTTATATTCTGGAAGAAAATTAAGACGTGATTGAGTACCATAACCAAGTCCTTTACCAATCAAACCTCCAGAACCAACTGCAATAGTCGATTGATAAGCGTTATAACCCGTGCCACGTATATCTTGAAGTGGGTAAACAAAATTCATTATGCGTGCTTTTTGATATGGTTTGAAAACAAGTTTCCAAGCAAGAGAAAAAGAAATAATTCCAATAGCAATCACAGCAAAAAGATGTTTTTTTGAAATACCAGATACTAGCACCATACCAAGCCAAATCGAAAATAAGACCAGTGCAGAACCCAAATCGGGTTGTAGTATAACTAATACAAAAGGTATAAAAGCATATACACCAGAAACAATAATATGACGAATGTTTGCAATTTCTACGTGGCGACGTGAAAAATATTTAGCCAGAACAATAATCAATCCAAGCTTCATCACGTCACTCGGTTGAAAAGCAACTCCTGCGAATTGAAACCAACTTTGTGCCCCTTTTGAAATATGGCCCACAACAAGAATGAGTGTGAGTATAAATAATAATACAAAATAAATAGCAACTACAATACGTGTTTGTTTAAGAAAACGATATTCAAATCGTGAAGCAAAAATAAAAGCACTTAATGCGACAATAATCCATAAACCTTGTCTCCAAAAATAACTATCGTGTAATTGAAAAGAACTCATTGTGAGTAATCCTGCGACTAAAACACAAATAATGGATGCAAAAAGAGTTGCATCAACTGTGCGAAAAAATGAAGGAATATGACGAGGCATAGATATTATTGAACGGCTGAAAACGGATCAAAAATCGGATAGATGTTAATAACTACTGGGGCTTGTGTGAGTGGAAAATCCCACGTGAATGAAATATTCTTGCTTTCTTCTTTATCTAAGAAAGGAATTATAGTTTCCCCAACAGCAAAAACATTGTTATTAGTATCATAAAGAACAGCTCTTACGGGAAGATTTGAAATAGTTACGCGTTTAGTGTTTATAATTGTCGAATAAACACGTGGAATACTTCCATTTTCAAAATAAGTATTTGCTGTGATTAAAGTCGGTGAAGTTGGTTTTTCGGAAACAATAAAATGAGAAGTGTCATTTAATTGTAAAACTACTTCTTTTGGTGCTTCGGGAAGACGAACACTTTGTTTAATGATAGGAAAATCACCATCAACTGGGGCTGTTGTCGTGCCTGTGACATTGGCAATAATACTACCTTTTTCATTGTAAATTAAAAAAGAATATCCAAGTGCACGTGAGGCATTGTCTATGTTTTTATTTGAAACCAAAGCAACCAAATCATAGGTGGAAGGTGCAGATAAAATTGATTTGGACCATTTTACAGAAAGTGGAGTAACTTGATCATTACAACGAAGTGAACAGGTACCACCACAATCTATGCCTGATTCATAACCATTTTGTTTTTTATCAAAACAAGTAGGCGTTGGGAAAAATGTGTCACGAAAAATATAAAGAAAAGATGCGATAGCAAGCACAGAAACGGCAACTGCATAAATAATTTGACGTCTTGTATTCCAATTCATAAAACCCAGTATAACAGAAAGAAGAAACAAGAGAGAAGAGAAATACAAAAGAACGACCCCTTCGGGGTCGTTCTTCATTTACTTTCTTCTTTCTGTGTTCTATTTTTGAGTTCTTTGTTCTCCCGACAAGCTACTTTCCCGGATATACCAGTATCATCGCTGCACAAGAGCTTAACTTCTCTGTTCGGAATGGGAAGAGGTGTGACCCCTTGGCCAAATCAGGAGAACAAAAAACTCAAAATAATTTTAGGCGACCTCGACTGGACTCGAACCAGTACCTCCTGTGATTCAACACCGGCACTCACCTCTGAGCTACTAGGTCCCTAAAATTACTTTGTTTTTGCGAATCGTTTCAAGTTATGGTCGGGGTAAGTGGGTTTGAACCACCGAAATTTCCTTTTGCAAGGACGCTCTGCCAACTAATAAGTCCGCCGGATTTTACTTGGCAAACAATTAAAAGTTTTTCTGAGCTATACCCCGTTTGAACTTTAATGAAACACACATGAAAAAAGAACAACTAACAATTTATACGTAGACAACGTATAAATGATAACCAGCACTAGTGCTAGTCATGTTTCCTAATAGGATTCGGGTAATTAGTAAGTCTTGGCTGAACACATTGCTGTGCGTACACCTAACTCCTATCAACGTAATAATCTCTTACGACCCTTTAACGAATACTTATCTTGAAATTGGCTTCCTTCTTAGATGCTTTCAGAAGTTATCCATTCCCGACATAGCTACTGGGCGGTCCGGCTGGCGCCAGAGCCCACACACCAGAGGTCAGTTCACTCCGGTCCTCTCGTACTAGGAGCAAATTTTCTCAATATTCGAACGCCCGCAGAAGATAGGAAACCAACCTGTCTCACGCATTAATGTTTTACATCACTCCTTGGTTTCCAACCTGAGTGAACCTCTATTACTAGAGGAATCGGACTAGAGCTTAGTCTCAGCTTTTAGCCTTTAGCTTGTAGCTATTAGCTTCTGAGATTGCCAACGTGTAGTCTCTACGGGTGTATTTAATTATGAATTTCATAGAGGAGCCAAGTGTAAACACTTGGCATAAGATGGACGATGTGCGCTTCTTCTGCGCACCACCGAAAAGGTTGGTTAGTGTATTGCGAATACTTTATGAAATGTGCAGCCGGCTAAGCGCACTTCCCAGTTGTTCTCGCTAGAGACACTCCCTAATGGTGGCTTTGTGCACGTTTGAATACGTACATCATCCAACTCTTGAGGATAGCTTAAAGCTTTCCTCTATGAAATTCACAATTATTTACTTCCCTCGGAATTGTCTCTCGATTTCTCGTTTAAGATTTTCCCGATATTAGTTGGCTTCCTCCCCCACCAATTTTGTTTATTTATACCAATTGAAAAAATAAACTATAGTAACTATATTTTATTTATAAACAATATAATAAAAATCAAAATTGGTGGGGGACCGCCGTGATTGATGTCTTTTTGTTAAGTTTAGTCTTAACTCCTCGGGTTCAAACTAAGAGAAGTCAATTGCAAAATACAAATAATATCTTTGCAATTCACTCCTCTACGGTTTGAACCCAGCTCACGTATCTTTTTAAATGGCGAACAGCCATACCCTTGGTAGCTTCTCCACCACCAGGATAAGATGAGCCGACATCGAGGTGCCGAACTGTGCCGTC
>JAHFMZ010000011.1 GCA_023267555.1 bacterium | reverse complement strand
ATACTTTTATCACAAAAGATCACAAAAGGTCTGCCCATTTTGAACATAGTATTTTGATAACCGATAGTGAACCAGAAATTTTAACTAGTTTGTAGACTATTAACTATCAGCTACGAGCAGTCCTTGATATACTGTTCGTATGAATACTCTGTTTACTACTCCCGAAGAAGAGGTACAGCATTTGCGCGCTCAATTGAAAGAAAAAATGGAACGCGCGAAGGGTTTCGAGAATAGATTTAAAGATGTAGACCACGCTCACGAAGTCGTGCGTGAGTATCGCGCTGCCCCAATCGAAAAAGTTGTCGCTCCAGTTATGCAAATTACAGCCGGAGAAAAACATAGACTCATTGAATGGTTAACACCAAGAAAAACTGATGAACAAGTAGATATGTTGGCCCAAGTTATGGCCGATAAGGGGATAAAAAACGCGATAGAAGCGGCATCGGAATTAAATAATCCCGAAGTAGAGGACGATTTTGAGAGATTCATCGTGCAATATCTGGTCGGAGATCACGAAATAAAAAATAATCTTTCAAAAGATGAATGGAGGTCGGTCAATATGAGACTCTTCGAAATCGTACTTCCTGAAGCTGTTGATGGCCAAGTCAAACAAGCTAAAGAAATGATGGCTTTGATGGAGCAGTGGTATGCCTCTATGCAAGCTTTAGCTGGAGATGCTACGAATAAAGAAAAAAATTATTATTCACTTGAACTTGGTGTCTCAAATGGCACAAACACTACTTCATTTTATTGTGCAGTACACAAAGATTATGCACCACTTTTTGAAAAGGTAGTGCTCGGTGTTTTCCCATCGGCCCAAGTGAAAGAATGTAAAGAAGGTTATAATATTTTTAGTAATCACGCGATTACCACTTGTTCATACGCGACTCCGAGCACGCATTCAGTGTTACCAATAAAAACTTACGAACATATGGAAGCTGATCCGATGGCATTAATTATTTCGTCGTTTACCAAACTCGCAAAAAATAATGAAGGACTCGCTCTGCAACTTTTAATAAGACCGGCAGGAGATGTTTTTGCCAAACGATATGGTGAAATGTTGGAAGATTTGCGAAAAGGGGAAACTTTGAAGCGAATAATAGACAAAGAAAGTTTACTCAAAGAAACTCTTCATTCGTTGGGGGTAATGTTTTCTCCAGCAAAAACCAAAGAACAAATTGAAAAAGAAAAGGAAAACAAACCATCTTTGGTCGACGAGAATGCGATGAAGCATATACAAGAAAAACTTAACAAAACTATTGTCGAAGCAAATGTTCGTATCATTTCTGCAGCAGAAACATTACCCAGAGCCCAAGCTATTCGCGCCGATTTGGAATCAGCTTTTGTTCAATTTACAGAAGTCGGAGGAAATAGTTTTATTTGGAAAGAGGTTGAGGGGCGAAAGCAAAAAGCAATGCTTCACAGATTTTCGTATCGACTATGGAATGAAGATGAAAGTTATCCTCTTAATTTGACCGAACTTGCATCCGCCTTTCATTTTCCAATGCAATCCAAAGATGTGGCCAATGTGCGATCTCAAACAGCAGCTCAAGGTCAAGCGCCACTTGATATGTCCAATGAAGGTATTGTTCTTGGGATAAATAAATTCCGTGGTCAAGAGCAAATGATACATTTTCATCGTGAAGATAGAATGCGACATTTATATGTTATCGGTCAAACGGGCACAGGTAAAACCAATCTTTTAAAGAATTTGATTATTCAAGATATCAAAAATGGTGATGGTTGTTGTTTCATTGATCCGCACGGAAATGATGTGCAAGATATTTTGGCAAATATTCCTGCTGAGCGTTCCAAAGATGTTATTTATTTTGATCCAGCATATATGGAGCGTCCGATGGGGCTTAATATGCTTGAATATGATAGAGATTTTCCAGAACAAAAAACTTTTGTAGTCAATGAATTGCTTGGTATTTTTAATAAATTATTTGATATGAAAGTTGCTGGTGGGCCAGGGTTTGAACAATATTTTCGTAATGCAACTCTTTTGGTAATGGAACATCCAGAAAGTGGAAATACTTTACTTGAAATTTCTCGTGTATTTTCTGATAAAGATTTTCGAGATTATAAATTATCTAAATGTAAAAATCCTTTATTGATTCAATTTTGGCAAAATGCAGAAAAGACGACAGGTGATCAGGGTCTTCAAAATTGGACACAATATGTAACCAATAAGTTTGATGTCTTTATGTCCAACGATATAATGCGTCCGATTATTGCTCAAGAAAAAAGTGCATTTAATTTTCGTGAGATGATGGATACCAAAAAAATATTTTTGGTAAATCTTTCAAAAGGTAGACTTGGTGATATTAATTCTTATCTTCTCGGGCTCATTATTGTCGGAAAGTTTTCTCAGGCAGCTTTGTCACGTGTGAATAGTACGAATCGTCCAGATTTCTTTTTGTATATTGATGAATTTCAAAATGTTACGACGCCATCTATTGCTAGTATTCTCTCTGAAGCTCGTAAATATAGATTGTCATTAACTGTCGCACATCAATATATAACACAATTATCAGAAGATATTAAAGGTGCAGTATTTGGAAACGTTGGTTCGATGGCAGTATTTCGAGTAGGCCCAGATGATGCAAAATATTTAGAGACGCAATTTGCTCCAATATTTACTGCAAGCGATATTATGAAAATAGAAAATTATCACGCTTACGTGAAGATGCTCGTGAATGGTGAACCAAAGAAACCATTTGACATTGTCGCACTTCCACCAGAACACGGAGACAGAATGCGAATTGATGCGTTGAAAGAGTTGAGTTATATAACTTACGGACGTCCAGCGGATGAGGTAAACGCCGAAATTCTTCGCAAATATAATTTGTAATTAAAAAATTATATTTTAAAAATTAAGAAATTGTTTCAGATACGCGAAGCATAGAAATTTTTTGCGACCAAAATGTACAAATTGTACATTGCGGAAGCAAAATCTTTCTCTAACGAAGTAGATGAAGTGATTTTACTTATTTGGAGCGTTCGAAATATTCACCAGTATCAGTATTAACCACTATTTTATCTCCCGCTTCAATAAAAAACGGAGTAGTGATTTGTGCGCCAGTTTCAAGAGTAACAAGTTTGCCACCGCCACTTGCTGTGTTTCCTTTTATTACTGGGGGTGCTTCTTTTACCAAGAAAGTCATTTTGATTGGTAGAGTAATACCAATTACTTGTTCTTCATCGTCATATTCAAAAATTTTTGTATCAACAAGAGTATTTTCTTTTAGATATTTTGCTCCATCACCAATGATATCAGCACTGATTTCAAAACGTTTGGATCTATCATTTGGGTCACAGAACCAATATTCACCTTTATTGGCGAATAGGAAAAGTGCTTCACGTTTGGAAATATCCGCTTCTTCAGCAGTATCGGACGCGTGAAATGTTCCTGGAATAACTTTACCATTTAGTAAATTACGCATTTTTACTTGATTTTGTGGTTTACGTTTTTGAGTACGAGCTACGTGAGACTCTAATATTTCAAACGGTTGACCATCTACAAGAATATATTTGCGAGGTTTTATTTCATCATAATCGAGTGTTGCCATAATAAATAGGGGTTAGGTTATAGGGCGTAGGGTATAGTAAATACGGATACGTATGGCTAATATCATATCAAAAAATAGGGGGTGGAAGCAACTACCAAAATATACTAGTACGTTGACTGAGAAAAATTCCGTAACGACAAAGTAGATGAAGTAATTTTTTAATTATTTATTCTGGGTCTTCGTCAGGTTCTGCGGTTCCTTCGTATGATAATCCTCCTGATTCCAATTCTTTTCTGATTGCTTTTTCTAATGCGTTGCCAACTTTTTTATTTTCTCGCAAGAATGTGCGTGCCGCATCATATCCACGACCGAGTTTTTCTTCACCATAAACGTAACTTGTGCCAGACTTTGTGACAAGTTTGAATTTCTCACCAAGTGCGAGTAATTCTCCTTCACGAGAAATTCCTTCGTTGTACATAATATCAAATTCGGTGGTTTTGAAAGGGGCAGCTACTTTATTTTTTACAATTTTTACTTTTGTTCTTGCGCCAACCACGTCATCTCCTTTTTTAATTTGTGCGATTTTACGAATATCGATACGAACAGATGCATAAAACTTGAGAGCTTTTCCTCCTGGAGTTGTTTCTGGATTACCAAACATCACACCAATTTGCATTCTGATTTGATTGATAAAAATAATTACAGTTTGTGATTTGTGTGCGATGGCTGTTAATTTTCTTAAAGCTTGAGACATCAAACGTGCTTGTTTACCGACGTGTTGTGCTCCCATATCTCCCTCAATTTCATCTTTTGGAGTTAATGCTGCTACAGAGTCGATGACAACCACATCTACTTGTCCACTTCTGACAATTGATTCTGTAATTTCGAGAGCTTGTTCACCATTGTCTGGTTGAGAAATTAAAAGTTCTTTGATATTTACACCGAGCTTCTTGGCATATTCTGGATCCATCGCGTGCTCGGCATCGATAAATGCACAAATACCACCAAGTTTTTGTGCCTCAGCTATTACGTGTAATGTAAGAGTTGTTTTACCAGAAGATTCTGGGCCAAAGATTTCGACTATACGTCCACGAGGAAGACCACCAACTCCAAGAGCGGAGTCCAATCCGAGTGAACCAGTAGGGACGACGCCAACATCTACTTTTGGAGCGTCACCCAATTTCATCATTGAACCTTCTCCAAATTTATTTTGTATTTCACGCAATAATGCATCTGAACTTCCTTGTGATTTTCCTTTTTCATTTACCTCCCTCTTACCAATAGTTTTTAACGGTTTAGCAACTTTTTTCTTCATCATAATAATTCTAGTATAGCAGAAATAAGAGGGAAGAGAGAAGAAATACAGTACGGAAAAGCGAAGCTTTTCCGTATCAGAGTATTTTCTACCCTCTTCTTTCTACATTCTACTCTCTAGTCCTTCGGAATTATTCTTAATGTTTTTGTAATTTTGGAGCCATAATTATCGGTGGCAGTTAATACAACTATTGTGTAAGGTTCTTGCGATATCAAGGTTTCAGAAAAATGCCCTTCAGTATCAATAGTTATTGGGCGTCCTTGTATCGTTATTTCTTTAGTTCGTAAGACAATACCTGTAATCTGAAATGTAGAACTCGCGACAGTCTCTCCGTCTTTTGGACTATATATAGTAATATTTGGGCCTGCTAATAATGGATATGCACGAAAACCACCATATAACAGCGCTATTAAGATTAGAAGTCCTGCCAAAAAAAGTTCAATTTGTTTACGTAAGTCGTAAAGGGGAGCCATAGTAGTAGGTTACAGGTTGTAGTTTACAGTTTATAGTAAATACAGTCTATCTGTATTTCTATAACCTAATAACCTATTAAACTATATAATCTAGCTTCTAAATATGTCGTCTGTGCTATTGTCCTTCATCCCACCGTCTTCATAGTTTTCATTTGATGAGTTGCCGGCCAATATCTCTCGGTAACGTTCTCCTTGTCGTGACGGCCCAATGACATTGAAATGTTCAAGGTCATTAATTATTCTCGCTGCCTTATTATATCCCCAACGGAAAGCTGTTTGAAGAGAAGAAGTTGAAGCCTTTCCTGTAGAAATAACATAATCTTTTGCACTCATATAATCTTCATCGTTTTCTGGCTCAGCACCTTGATTGCCACCATCTTCACCAGAAATACTTCTACTAACGCTTCCAATTTTTACTTTTGAGATATCAATATTATCAGGAATAAAATCTATATTGTCTTGTTTAATATGTGATACTACAGCTTTTATTTCTTCTACCGAAACAAATGGAGCTTGAAGACGTACTAAGCGAGGATTGTCGGACGCCATATATAGCATATCTCCGTTACCAAGCAAGTCTTCTGCGCCAGAAGCATCAAGAATTGTGCGGGAGTCTATTTGAGATGTTGTTTTAAGGGCGATACGCGCAGGTATGTTGGCTTTAATTGTTCCTGTAATAACTTTTACATCCGGACGTTGGGTTGAAAGAATTAGGTGAACACCAGCAGCACGACCTTTTTGTGATAGAGCTGTAATAAGAGGACTGATTTCTTTTGGATAAGAAAGCATAAAGTCATTGTATTCATCAAAAATAATAACAACATACGGCATCTTTGGTGGTAGGCCAGTCAATTCATCACCAACACGGCCTTTCTTACGAGCTTTTTCAAGAGCTGGTGCAAGAATTTTTTTATTGTAATCGGTAACGTTTACCTGACCGTGTTCAGCAAGTATTTCATAACGTCTTTCAAGCTCTTGCACTGCCCAGTTAAGTGCTTTTATGGCTCCTTTGGGTTCTTTTATAATTGGAGTGTATAAATGAGGAATGTTGTTATACGCAGTAAATTCTACGCGTTTTGGGTCAAGGATAATAAGTTTTAAATCATATGGAGAATTTTTATACAAAAGAGAAATAAGAAGATTTTGTAATGTGATAGATTTACCAGTACGAGTCGCTCCAGCCACAAGTAAGTGAGGCATTTTTTCGAGATCACCGAATACTGGTTTTCCTACGATACTTTTACCGATTGCCATAGAAAGAGGTCCAGATTCTTGGAATTGCTCCATCTCCAGCATAGAACGAAGACCCAGCAGAGATTTTCTTTCATTTGGTATTTCGATACCGACTAAAGTTTTTCCTGGAATTGGGGCTTCGATACGAAGAAATTCAGAACCAAGTTCCATCGCGAGATTGTCGTGTAGAGCGACTATTTTTGAAAGGTTCACACCTTGAGCAGGTTTGAGAGTAAATTGTGTAACCGTAGGACCGACCGTGACCTCTGCCATCTCTACTTCTATTCGGAAATGTTTGAGAGTTCTTTGTATGGTTACCATTTTGGCACGACTATCTCCAGCTCCAGATTTTCCGGTGTCTACATTTAATAAATCAAGTGGTGGTGGAATAAATTCAGGAGTCAATATTATTGGTTTGGCTGGTATTTCTTTTTTCTGTAAAAATTCAGTATCTACTTTTGGTGGTGGTATGAGTTCTCCAAAAAGTTCTCTGTGTAAATTATCAGGATTATTTTCTTCCTCAACATTTTCTTCAGGAACATCTTCGTCAATTAATGGTTCTGTGTTCAAGATTTCTTCATCATCGAATGATCTTGTGCCTCGCATTTTCCAAAGAGACATTAACTGTAGAAATGGATATGAAAGAATTGCAAAAAGTGGAGAGAGGGATGGCTTACGATTAATAATTATTAGTCCACCAATAAATGCGATGCCACCCAAAAGGGCAATGCTTGGATATAGTGCAAAATATTTTTCAAAATAATTTGATAAGCTACTACCAAGAAGACCCCCGAAGCTTTCAGAAAAAATAGAACCAAAGCCAGCTAGGCCTAAAATTAACAGTAATGTACCTAGCGCATTTACGAAACCTATGTCTGGTAATTCTTCTTTCCATAAGTAATAAGCAATGTATAAACATAAGAGTGGGGTTAAGTAAGCGAATACTCCTATAATTGATTGAATACCAGAGAATAAAATTTCTCCACCAGTACCACCAGCGTGTACCATAGAAAATATTAAGAGTGCTGCAATCATCACTGCAATGACTGCCAATATGCCAAGAACAGTCTCGGTTAGTACTGGGTCTTTTGCACGACGTCTACGTGTACGATTGGGAACATCTGTGTCTGTGTCATTTTTTGCCATAAGGGTAGTGGAATATAGTGCTTTATGCCTCGAGTGTAACAAAAAAAAGCGCTTTATATAAGGGATAACTCGATATAGGTTATAGGTTGCAGGTTTTAGTTTATGGGTAGCAGGAGTACGAATTTTATTGTATTTCTGTAACCTGAAACCTATAAACCTTAACCTATCCCATAGGGACATAAAATTTCTATTAGACAAGTCTTTACATCAAAAATAAAAGGCATAGAATAGACATTATCCAAGGAGTATTTCCTATAAGGACAATAGTATATAAGACAAGAAGTTTAATATAGGACATACTATAAAATTAAAATATATTAATAAAGGACAAACAAAAGACATTATGAATGAAGAATCAAAAAAAGAGTATGGTACATTAGTTGCCAAGAAGTCAGAACGACTCGTTACTGCTCTTTATTTAGTTACTGATTTAATGTCTGACAATGAACCAATAAAGCATTCAATGAGAAAGAATGCTGTCACTCTTTTGTCCTCAATGAACGCTCTCTCTCAACTTGATGTTAAAGACAGAATTATAGAATTTAAAATGTCACTCAAAGCAGTTACAGAAATAACGTCACTTCTTCACGTCGCTGTTACAACAGGAATTGTCTCTGAAATGAACGGTGAACTTTTGATGGAAGGTTTTCGTTCCTTACAACTTGTACTTGAAAAGAAGCAACCAATTTTGACAAAAGAAATGCTCACTATTGATAATGAAGAATCTCTTAACGAAGAAACGGGCTTTGCCTCTGCAGTAACTTCAACATCTTATGATGTTTTGACACCACTTAATTTATCTCGTTTTCATAGTAATAGTGAAGACGCACGTCGCAGTCACGAAAGTTTAAGACAAGCTCAAGTTTTGTCTAAATTAGAAACTAGAGAAAATAAAGGACAAAATATTTCAGATAAAACAGTAAATAAAACAAGTGGTAATGTAAAGGACAATCAACCACTACATTCTGTTTTGATTGAGAATTCAAATAAAGGATCTTCTTCATCGTTTCAAATGAGAAAACAATCAAGACGTGAACAAATATTAGCTCTTTTCGTTAAAGGAGTAGATGTTAGTATAAAGGACATAGCTAATCGTATACGTGGATGTAGTGAAAAAACTATACAACGAGAATTGAATACTCTTCTTGCAGATAATTTGATTGAACGCATAGGGGAAAAAAGATGGAGTAGATACCTTTTGAGATAGGTTACAGTTTACAGGTTTTAGGTTATAAAATCCCCGAATTTCACAAAGTGAAATTCGGGGATTTTGCCTTCGTTTTATCTACTATTTTTTGTATTTTCTTCCTATAACCTACAAACCTACTAAACTATAACCCGCCATTGTTTTTTCTTGTTAAATATGCTAGTATTGCTCACAGTACAGTAATGTACTTCAAATAGTATTATCCACACATTATTGCTATGAATAATTGCAATATATATGTGGAACTACTATACTATTTGCAGACGTCTCTGTTTGAGAGCGTCCTCTGGTATTTGAGATACAATTTATAAGGTATCTTGAAGACAGGAAATGGTCATTGACAACAGAATAGTGACGCAGATTAAAGTCCTTTTGAAATAGAAGACAAATGTTTTTTATTTCAGAAAGACTCTTTCAAAATCGCCATTCGGTCGTCATAGATCGTCTGTCATTTAAAGCACTTGGTTTAGTTAAGTCGAAACTAAATAAACCTAAGTGCGATGTAGTGTATTAATAAACACAACATTTAAAATCTTATAAACATAAAGTTTATGTCTAATCTCTCAATGAAGGTGGCTACATCAGTGGCTATCATCGGAGGTATGATCGTTAGTGCAGTTTCTGCATCAGCGGCTCTCAACCTTCCAACACAGAGTTGTGCTTACGTATTCAATACGAATATGAAGCTCGGCTCTCGTGGTACAGATGTTATGAATCTTCAAAAGGTTCTTAATATGTATCCACAGACACAAGTTTCTGCATCAGGTGCTGGTTCTCCAGGAATGGAAACTTCGTACTTTGGTCCAGCAACTCGTACTGCGGCTAATAAATTCCAAGCTCTACACTTAGTAGAACTTGGTATCACAGCTCCTACAGGTAATGTATTTGCAGGAACTCGTGGTCTTCTTAATCAAGTATGTAACGGTACTGTAAGTCAAATTCCTGGTCAACCACCAGTAATCTCTGGCCCAGTAGCAGCATCTCTTTCTGGTAATCAACCAACAGGTATGGTTGTAGCTAGTCAATCAGGTGCTCGTCTTCTTGACGTTACTCTTACAGGTAACGGTGCTGTTACCGCTATGCAATTACAGCGTATCGGTGCTTCAGCTGACACAGACCTTACAAACGTATACCTATACGACGGAAATACTCGCATCACAGATGCAGCTTCTGTAGTAACAGGTGGATATGTTAACTTTAACCTAGCTTCAAATCCAGTAGTAGTGAATGGCTCACGTACAATAACTGTACGCGCAGACCTTTCATCTTCTGTCTCAGGACGTTCAGTTGGTCTAAAGGTTAACAGTGTAACAGCCGGAGGTGCAGTGACTACATATACAAATATCGTAGGAAACACACTTCAAGGTTCTTCTGTAACAACAGCTACAGTTGACTTCGCAGCTATCACTAATGGTACTGCAACAGTTGACGCTGGAACTATGGCATACAATGTATGGACAGGTTCAGCTACAGTAAGTACACGTGCTGTTCTTTTAAGAGCTGCAACATTTAAGTTTGTTGGCTCAGCTCCAACTGATGCTCTTGCAAATATGAACCTCTTCGTAGATGGTACAAAAGTTGCAGGCCCATCATCAATCAACGCTGCTAATGGAAACAAAGTAACGTTTGATCTTGGTGCTACACCTTATAATCTAACAACAGGTACTCACACAATTGATGTTCGCGCTGATATTGTAAAGGGTTCTTGGAGAACGATTACAATGAGTGTGGAAAATGTTTCAGACTTGATGTTCGAAGATTCACAACTTACAGGTGTGAACATCGGAACAACAGTTGCTTCAGCTGCCCTAACACAAGGAATCTCAACCTACAATACTATTACAGTTAACAAAGGTTCTGTAACAGTAAACGTAGACCCAAGTTTCTCTGCTAATAAGGTAACTGGTGGTGCTACAAATGTTCCAATCGGACAATTCTTGCTTAAAGCTTACGGTGAAGATGTAAAGATACAAACACTTCAAGTGGACGTTGCAACAACAACTGGTGTAACAACACTTAATAATGTATCTCTATATGCAAACGGTGGCCAAGTTGGTACTTCACAAAATATTACACAGCAAACAGCAGCTGCTGGTAACGTTTATACTCTTGGCTCAGCATTGATTATTCCAGCAAACACAACAGTAACTCTTACTGTTAAGGCTGATATCGTAAACAGTAGTAATGCTGCTTACACATCAGGTTCTGTTGCTGCTGTAGTCGGTGGTACACCAAACAATGCACAAGGAGTTAGTTCAAATGAACTAGTTTCTGTTGCAAGTTCTGCTGTTACTGGTAATGTGCTTACTGTATCATCAGGTGCAGGCACATTTGCTCGTACATCAGGTTTCGCAGGTTCAACTGTTTCACCTAATACAACTAATGTAAAGATTGGATCATTTATAATCCAAGCTAACTCATCAGAAGCTATTAAGATGAACAGTATTGGTGTTAATCCAATAGTTTCAGGACAAAATGGTAATACTACTAGTTCTGTAGCTAACGCGATTACTAACTATAGTAACCTTACTGTAAAGTCAGGTTCAACTGTAATTGGAACTCCAATCGGAAACCCAGCTTCAGGTACATCAACATTCTCATTTAATGACATCACTATTCCTGCAAATGGAACATATTCATTGGATGTTTACGCTGATATCGGAGGTGCGGCTTCATCAACAGATAACCCTACTGTTACAACAGCGATGTCTGTAACATATCGTGGTGCTGTAAGTAACACAACGACAACTTCATCAGCTGCCGGTGTTGCTATCGCATCAGCTGCTTCAACGCTTGCTACTCCAGTACGAACATCAGGATCAGCTACCGCACAATTTGTGGTTGGTGGTTCAACATTCGGTATTGCGACATTCAAGCTTGCAACAGCTGCCGCTGGTACACAAGCTAACGTTCGTGAATTACGCTTCATCACTACAGGTACTAATGCTATCGAAAGTATTACTGTAGGTGGTGTTACTGCTCCAGTTATGGGTTCTACAGCTGACGCAACAACAACTATTTCAGGTCTTAGTATTCCTGTAACATATACAGGTACAGATGTTCCTGTAACAGTTAAGTTCGCTGGCTTCCAAGGATCAACTTCAGGAGGATCACTTACAGGTGATGTTGCTACTGTAAATATAACTCTTGGTTATGTTGAAGGTACATCAGGTAGTGGTTCAGTTATCACAAGTATTACAGGTGCTTCATCAAATAATATGAGGCTTGTGGCATCAAAGCCAACTGTAACTATGAGTGCTGGTAACACAGATACACTTATACTTGGCGCTGAAAGTAAGGTTGCTGAATTTACTGTAACTGCAGATGCAAACGGTAAAATCTCTCTTGCTTCTACATCAATCACGATGTCAGCTCAAGGTGTAACTGCTGGTTATGAAATCACAGGTGCTCGTCTAGTTGCTGACGGTGTAACAGTTCCAACATCAGGTTTGGATCCTACTGCTACTGCTTCAACAACAGCAATATTTGCTATGACTACACCTTACGAAATCGGAGCTGGTCAATCAAAGACCTTCTCAGTATTCGCAACTGTATCAGGAACTGCTGTGTCAGGTTATACACCTTACGTAGCATCAAGTCTTACAGCTGGTGGAACTGACTTCGTTTGGAAAGACGTTATTGGTAATAACACCGCACAAACTGGTGCTCTTATCTACGGATTCCCAACAAATAGCTTTACAACAAAGCGATAATCTGCGACACGAAATTCTGGCTAACTTAGTATGAAAATATTTAGTTAGTGCAAAATATCTAGCAAAGATTAGATGTTGAACAAGACCGCCCTTTATGGGCGGTTTTGTTATTTGTGTGGTGAAATCATTTCATCTACTTTGTCGCCGAGGAATTTTACTCAGTCAATGTAGGTCTACTACATCTCTTTCGTAAAATTTCTCGACTTCGCGTATCTAAAACAATTTCATCACACAAATAGTACAGTGTTGATGGTTTTTGATGAATATGTTAGTATTGCTTTCATAAACCAAAGAAGTTGGGGTTGCGAGTAATCAAGACATAATTCCAGCGGAGGTATTATATATGCGAAAGCTTATATAACCACTCTTTTTGTTTATCAAATGGTTAGTCATTTGTACTTATTAGTATTTACTAGTAACTATCAACTAGTAACTATCAACCAGTTTATATGGCATTAACACGCGCAAAAAAAGCAGAACTCATTGCTTCATATTCTGAGGCTTTGAAGAAAGCAAAAAGTGCTGTGTATGTTAAATTCAAAGGACTATCGGTTGCCGACACAAGTACTCTTCGCTCTAAACTTTTTGATGAGAAGACTCATTACACAGTTGTGAAGAAGACACTTTGGAAACGCGCGACTGATGCTGCTGGAATCAAAGGGGAAGCCCCAGTTACAGGCGAAGAACTCGCTGTTGTATATGGAGAAGATCTTCTTATTCCTGCTCGTCTTTCATATGAATTTGGCAAGGCTCACAAAGAAAGTTTCACAATTTTGGGAGGTATATTTGATGGATTATTTAAGAATCAATCAGAAATGCTTTCAATTGCGACAATTCCTCCTCGTGAAGTTCTATTATCACAGCTCGCATATCTTCTTAAATCTCCAATGCAACGTATTGCAATTGCAGTTTCAGAAGTAGCAAAAACAAAAGCATAATTATAAATTAATTAATAAAATATTATGGAAAAACACGCAGAACTTCTCACAAAAATTGAGAATATGTCAGTAATTGAACTTAATGAACTCGTTAAGGCAATTGAAGAAAAGTTTGGAGTATCAGCAGCCGCAGTTGCAGCAGCACCAGCTGCGGGAGGCGCTGAAGTAGCCGAAGGAAAGGAAGCTTACACAGTACATCTAGCAGCAGCGGGTGAACAAAAAATTGCTGTTATGAAGGTAGTAAAAGAAGCTCTTGGACTTGGTCTTAAGGAAGCAAAGGATATGGTAGACGGCGCCCCAGTAGATCTAAAGGCTAATGTTAAGAAGGTAGAAGCCGAAGAAATGAAGAAGAAATTGGAGGAAGCAGGTGCAAAGGTTGAACTTAAATAAACAAAAACCCCGAAAGGGGTTTTTGTTTTCAACCTTTGCACCTGCTTGGGAAAGTGTCAGAAAACGGCAGTTTTCTGTGGAGGAGAGCAGTGAGCGTAATCGCGAGCGATGAGAACCGTGGGTTCTTATGGAGAAGTTACTACTTCGACGGCTGGTGCGAAAGTAGAATTTTAATAAAATAAAATCCCCGAAAGGGGATTTTTGATTTTGTTATAACTACCTTGGCACCCGCATATTTCGTCACGTATTTTCCTTTTCCGCAAGTGTTGCAAGACCTTTTTTCTTGGTAAACTGTTTGGTATATGGAACTTCTGACAAGATTGCTGGGTGGAGCCGAGAGAGTAAAGATTATGCGTTTTTTCTTACATCACGCAGATGCAATTGTTTCTGTTCAAAAAGTTGCAGATAAAACAAAATCAAAAAGTACTTTTGTTCGTAAAGAATTATCAGCACTTGTCGCAATTGGTTTTCTTGAAAAGAAAAAGTCACGAACATTTACAAATGCAAGTAAAGGAAAGAAATCTCCAACAAAAGTAAAAGAAATTATTGGTTTCAAATTAAATCCAGAGTTTCCACACAATCAAGCACTCAGAGATTTGTTATTTGATTTTCAATTGTTAGATAAAAGAGAACTCGCTTCTAGATTTAAATCAGTTGGTCGTATTAAATTGTTTTTGGTATCTGGAGTTTTTATTGGTGAACAGGATTCACGGGTTGATATTTTGATGGTTGGTGAAGCAATCAAAAAACCAAAAGCAGAAAAATTGTTTGATGCATTATCAGCAGAAATTGGACGAGATGTCGCGTATTCTATTATGGACGTGGAAGAATATACATATCGTTTGAGTATGTATGATAAATTTGTACGTGATATTGTAGATATGCCGTATGAGGTGGTGATAGATAAACTTAAAGACAAGATACAGGGGTAGATGTTAGTCTACGGTATATTAACTGTGTTTAAATATGACTTATAGATATCAATATGATTCATAAAGCGTGCTAGGTCTTCTTCTGTAGTCTCTGCAGGTTTTTGTATATCTGTAAAAGTTGTATTTGTGAGTCCAAGCGCTTTTGCTTTGGCATTCATATAATTTAAGAATGTATTTTTTTCATATGATTTTGCATAAAGTAGAGCAACATCATCATCTCCTTTTAATAAACGAGAAATAAGTGTGCGACGAGTGGTGTTTGATGTATTATCAGTATTTAATATTTCATTATCTTGTGTTAAAAATTCAAGTGAAATAGTTGCGACCATCAAACGCGTCATATCCATACTTTCAATCGTGGGTGTTGTTGTGGATGTTGGTTCAAAATCATATTCGCCACTTCGAGTGATTATAATAGGTGTGCCGAGTGAAACAAATTCATAAACAAGTTTTGCATCAACATCATTAAGTCTGACGCACCCTCCACTATAAGTACTGGATACTTTTGTTCCGTCTGGATAATAGGGAATACCGTGAATAAAAAAATTACCAAATATATGCACACTATATGGCATATAGACGTGACCGATAGTGCTGAAATGAATTGGTTCTTTATAGTCGATTACATATGCCCCACCAATTGTTTCATAATAACTACCAGGTTTGCCACGCGATACTATGGACACTTTTTTAATAGTTGTGGTCCCATCCATCAGATTTAATGTCATTTGATCTAAATTAACGACTATATGATGACCCATATGTATTGGTTGTATGTTTCCAATCACATTTGTTTCAGTAGTAGCTTTTGTCTTTAATGGGGAAATAGGCAAAATATACCAAAGACCACTTGTTATGATGGCTAGCGTTATGACGCTGAGGGTTATATATCCTGACAAATATTTAGACATATTGTTCACCGACTATATCACAAAAGTGGATAATCATAAATAAATACCATCAAAGCGGGGTATACTTTAATTACCTTTATATGTCGAATATAAAGGTGTATATATACACACTTTATAATCATTAACGAGTTATTCAATATGTTTAATTATTATGTGAACATTTTGGGACAAGCACTTGTCGATACAAGCTTGACTCTCATAGCTTTCCTTCCAAACGTTATTATCGCTGTTGTGATTTTTGCCCTTGGTTGGTTGGTGGGTTCTGCTCTTGGTCGTGCGGTTACACATATCGTAAGGATGCTTCGTGTTGATAATGTTCTTCACAAAGCAGGTATGGACAAAGTAAGTGATCGTGCAGGAATCAAAATAACTTTAGCGGGTTTTTTTGGTGGCATTATCAAGTGGTTGATTATTGTAGCCTTCACAATTGCTTCAACTGAAATTCTTGGACTTACACAAGTATCACAACTCCTCCGTGATATTCTTATGTATATTCCACAAGTTATGATTGCAGCCATTGTGCTTGTTATCGCTGCACTTATTGCTGACTTTGTTGCGCGTCTTATTGAACATTCAATGAAGGCAACAGGGATAAAGGCACATTTCGCGGCGCAAGTAGCTAAATGGGCAATCTTTATTGTAGGCGGTATTTTCCCAGCCTTAACACAACTTCGTATAGCCTCTGGCTTGGTTGAAGTTCTTTTTGCTGGTATTGTATTTGCGCTTTCCCTCGCTCTTGGTTTGGCCTTTGGTCTTGGTGGACGCGACGCAGCAGCAAAAGCTATCGAAAAGATGAAATAAAACAGTTTATTTACTGATTTATTTAAGCATAAAAGTGGCACCTTCGGTGCCACTTTTATGCTTTTAAATAAGTTTTTGTCTGTTAGTTAAAGGTTTATGGCGAAAAGCTATACCCACACTTGACTTTCTAGGATGATTTTGTTAAGATTGCTATCACTACTTAATGATAAAAAACGAAAACAAAACAAGCTAAATTCGGAGGCAAAGTGACGTTTCGTTGACTTGCCGCCGTCAGGCGGACTTTTATTTTCTCAAAATTGTTAAGTGGTCGAAGTTGTTAATTTGACAATAGAATCCCGTGCACAACACGCGCAACAGTACTGTTATCCAGTAGTAGAATTTTGATTCACTGGGGTCTAGCGGAGTTTGTGACACGGACACATAAAAAAGACAATTAAACATATAAACACCTAGGAGCGGTCTTGGGTGCTTATAGTGATAGTTATGTTTCCTAATAGGAACATAAGAGCATACGGTGGATGCCTAGGCTCTAAAGAGCGATGAAAGACGTGGTCAGGCTGCGATATGTTTCGGGGAGGTGCCTAACAACCTTCGATCCGGAAATTTCTGAATGAGGAAACTCAAGTACAGTAATGTGTACTTGTCATACGGAGCATTCCGATGACGCTCACCCAGTGAAGTGAAACATCTCAGTAACTGGAGGAAAAGAAAATAAAAATTATTCTGCAAGTAGCGGCGAGCGAAAACAGAGAAGCCCAAACCGATGGTAGTAATACCATTCGGGGTAGTAAGATAGAAACGTAGTTTACTAGAAGAGTCAAAAAAGATATGTATAGATAAAGTTGTTGGAAAGCAACGCCATAGAAAGTGATAGCCTTGTTATCGAAATGCATATCTCTCTTTTGTTTCTAATCTTGAGTAATTCGAGACACGAATAGCTCGGATGAATCAACCGGAACTAACCGGTAAGGCTAAATATCTTTAGAGACCGATAGTGAACTAGTACCGTGAGGGAAAGGTGAAAAGAACCCCGAGAGGGGAGTGAAATAGAACTGAAACCGTATGTTTACAAGGAGTAGAAGAGGTATTTATACCTCGACTGCGTGCCTATTGAAGAATGAGCCAACGAGTTATAGATTACTGCAGCCTAAGTGGTATAAAGTCACGGAGGCATAGCGAAAGCAAGTATTAATAGTGCGAAATTATTGTAGTAGTTTATAGACCCGAAGCCGGATGAGCTTACCATGAGCAGGGTGAAGTACATCGAAAGATGTATGGAGGCCCGAACCAGTAGGTTGTACAACTCCTTTGGATGACTTGTGGTAAGGAGTGAAAAGCTAATCGAATTCGGTAATAGCTGGTTCTCTCCGAAATAGTTTTTGGACTAGCGTCGCGTGTTCCCTTTGGGGGTAGAGCACTGG
>JAHFMZ010000023.1 GCA_023267555.1 bacterium | reverse complement strand
CCAACTAGTCTAATAAATGAAGGGACTAATACAGTCGAACCTTCCACATAAGCAGAGGGTTTACTGGTTGCATATAATTGTTCGCCGCCGTAAGATAAAGACCATTCACTAAATGGAGAAACGGCCGTGAGAGATTGACCTTTTGTTGTTATGGTATAAATGGCACTTCCATTATTGTTTTTGACAACATAACTTAATTTATTACTAGAGGCACTCACCGCTACGGAACTTATATTTTTTGGAAGAGAAAGTATTGTTTCAAGTGAGGTGGCATTCCCGGTTTCTTCGACATTAGGAATTGTTGCAAGGACACCAATAATATTTTGTCTGTCATTATCTGGATATCTAAAAAGAATTTGCTTTCCATTATTAAAAATATAAGCGTCATAAACTCCAGGAATAGTAGTGTTGCTGATTTGATATGTTGTTCCCGTGTCCATATTATGACCATAGACATAACCTGTTGCTCTATCTACAAACATAAGAACAGTTGATGTCGCGTGAACGGATCTTCTGACATTTATTACAGTGCTGGTGCTATTTGTAGAAGTGGAAGTCGAGTCAATTTCTTTAATTATGTTACGTGTTATAAAAACGTTTCCTGTGGTTGGTTTGTCCCATATTTCTACTAAAGGTTGCTCGGTTTGGGGGGTTATTTCAGTTGTACTTGTTGATGCTTGGAAGCCATTTAATATAAAACCAAAACGTGCTGGGAGTGAAAGAGAAGAGAACGGTAAAGAAGTTGAAGCCAAAGATGGTGCACTTTGTGGAGTTACGAAAAAGAAATACCAAACTAGTACCCCTATCGCAAATATAGATGTGAGTAATACTATTAATGAAAGACGACGATTCATAGATTAAGTATAGCAAGAACACATCAACTAACACTGTTAACTAACGTGCCAATGTCTACCAGTGTTTCCTGAAGAACAAGTAATGTTTTCATCCCAAAAAGTAAAACCACTCCAACTGTATTTTATATTGCAGGGTGCGGTATTGCTTATAACTGAGCCACTTCTTTTTATAAAGGAATATAAATTATCAGAATCAGATGTTACTTGTAAATCTACAGGACGCAAATTTGGACCGTGAGAAGAGTGTCCAGGCTCAGTACCACCAGTTATTAAAACAGTACAGTTACATACAGACTTTAACGATCTCAACATATTTACTGTTTCCTGTGGAAGACTGTCGACACTAGTGCAAGGTGGTGGGGTAGAGGCCGGTGATAGTTGAGAACTAGTACAAGGAATATTTCCGTGATTAATGGTAATACCAGCACTGTTCAAAGAGTTCAAAATTTCAGCCCCGTTTCCAGAATAATTCCCTGTAGCCCCTCCTCCCCCACTTTCACCACCTTGCCCTATTGTTGGAGATGTTCTTAAGTCACTTAATCTAATATCACCAAGTAATAAATTTCTATTGAATGTATACAAAATAAGAAATAAAGAGAGGACTCCAAGTAATCCAAGTGTTCCCCTTTTAAATTCTTCATTCGATTTTCGTATTCCTGCTTCGGATGCTTGCATTCTCCATATCCCTCCCCTCACATACACAAAAGCTGTCGCCCCTACACAAAGAATAATTAAAAAAGAATAGATAAATGAAGTAGAAGCAAAAAGAGTAGAGGCTTGTCCAGCTTGAAAAGTTGTAGCTGGTAAACCAAAACCCGAAGTCATTTTTGGTTCTAGTGGTGTGTATGTAGTGATGCTCATAGTTAATTAATTGCGAGTGTCAAAAATTATTTCTAATGCAGCTTCTGCTTTTTGAAGTATACGCTTACTGTTAAAAACTTCCACAGAGAGAGATCTTGTGCCAACACTGTCTGATTTTGGGCTCAAAGCCAATAAGGTGTCGTTTTGTGCTGTTACTGGGAGTCCATCTAGAGACCAATTATAAGATACCGAGTTTTTTAATGCTCCTTTTGTAGAAAGATAAAAAGGTTCAAGACTTATGACAGTATCATTTGTTGTTTCTAATCTGCGATTAAGTAATTGTGCAAAATTACTCCCGAAAAGATAATCATAGGTATACAAAAGTGGCATTACTTCGTGAGGGTAGATGGTTGTAGTTTTTTCAGCAACAGAGCCATTTGGACTCTCTGCACGAACTTTTATATCTGTTCTATCGTCTAAATAATTGAGCATAAAATTTGCTGATTGTCGGCCATATCCAGAGGCGTTATCATCATATTCATCATTTACATACCACGAATAAGAAAGATTTTCTGGAGATATTTGCTTTCCTTTTTCATTCATACTCGGGAGGGCCACAACTTTCACTGTCGCACCTTCCCCAGGGAGAGATTTTCCTTCATAAAATAGTGGGACATAACTTTCTGGTGTCTCCCACACCAAATCTAAACTTTGTGGAACAATAGTTGCTGATAATTCTACAGATTCACCCGAAGCCGTGTCTGCTTTCACTCGAACTGGTATTACTCCCCCCGCTCCACCACTTGGTATGGAAATTTTTTTTATCCCCATACCAGAAATAAATTTTTTCCCAGCAACTGTCCAAGTAATCATCGCAGTATTCACATCAAAAGAATAACTAGATATTGTGATTGTTACTGGTTCATAAGGAGAAGGTATTTCGGGACTGGTTGTGATTGTCGCTTGTAAATCAGCATAAGCATAAAATGGTATTACAAAAAATATTGAAATTAAAAATATCCTAATTTTTTTCATACAGCTTTTGATTCTTCAACTTCTTTTTTCATAGCTTTTATTTGAAGCAATTGAGACGGGTCGCTGGTTATAATTTGGTCCTCGGTATATGAAGCAACTATTTTTATAGCTACGTGTTTGAGTCCTGCAAAAAATATTCCCTCCCCCACACCGGATTCTAGGAGTAAGAATTTTTCCTCATCTGTTAAATTAAAAGTTTTTTGTACCATTTCGATTGATGATGGAGATTGTTTGAGGAGTAATTGAATTGATGAGTTGGTAATAATCGGAAGTCCATACGGAGATTTGAGAAAGTCCCCAACATCTTGAGTGATTGTTGCAAGTCCAAGGAAATATTTTCGTCCACGTTTTGCCAAACCAAATAAGAAAGAAGCTGTATCTTCATTTTTCATCATAATCCAAGCTTCATCTACAACTAATAGTCTTTTCTTTATATCTTTTCTAATGGAATTCCAAATATAATGAGTGATGATATACATTGCCACAGGTTTGAGTTCTTCTTCCATATCTCGTATAGAAAAACAAACAAGTTTTTTGTTTATATCGACGTTTGATGGTTGATTGATAAAACCAGACCAAGTCCCTTTTGTATATTTAGCAAGTCGTTGTTGTAAATCTTCAGAGCCATCAATTCCTTGTAATACTGTTTCGAAATCAGACATAAGGGGTGGCTCGAGTTTTGTAAAATCTGTGTCACCACTTATATCTTTGAGGGCATAAGTTTCTGTTATAGCTTGATCGACGATGGCATCTTCAGCTGGAGTTAGCCCACCTAACATCACCCGGAAAAGACCGACCAGATTTACAATGTTTGATCTAAGAACTTCAGACGGAGATTCATCTTCGGTTGGATGAGGTAGATCAAAAGGATTAATATGATGATCGCTAGTAAGAGAAATATCAAAATATCTACCACCAACAGATTCTGCTAAGTATTCATATTCTTTTTCAGGGTCAATAATAATTACTTCGGTATCAAACATTAAAGTTCTTAATATCTCAAGTTTAGTCATATAACTCTTACCAGAACCAGACTTGGCAAAGATTATAGAGTTGTAGTTCTCAAGTGAGAAACGGTCAAATAGAATCAAGCTTCCATTATGGCGGTTGAGCCCATAGAGAATTCCTTTGTCAGAAGATAAATCAAAAGATACAAATGGGAAAAAAGAAGAAAGTGGTGAAGTGTTAACTTTATTTTTTATACCGAGCAAATCTTGTCCAAGTGGTAAAGTTGAAAGAAAGGCCGTATCTTGTTGAAAAAGAGCAGGTTTTATATACACCAATCGACTTTCAAGAATGTTTTTTATTTCATTTTCAACTTTGTCGACTTCGGCTTCCGTACTGCCGTATAAAGATATATACAATGATACTTCGAACATTTTTTCTTGGGCTTGAGTGAGACCGTCGCGCAAATCTTCGAGATCTTTATAAGCAACATCTAAAGTTGGATCACGCACCAGACCTTTTTCTTCACGAGTCATAATTTGACTTTCAACCTCAGCTACTTTTCTTTGAAAAGATTTCATCACATCCCCTGTATCAAGTGGAACTATATGTATAGAGACATCAAATACTTTATCAAGATTTATGATAGGACTTAACCAATTGTCGGTGAGATAACGAGGATAGGAAATAACAAAATACGAACGTACTATATTTGTTCCTAGGTTTAATGATTTTGGCTGTACACCCAAAGCACTCGGAGCAATAATATCTCGCAATTGCATTTCGGCAATTTTATACACCTGCTCTGGAAGTATTGGAGATACGGGCGATATTTTTTTGGATTTTAGAAAGTCAAAAA
>JAHFMZ010000010.1 GCA_023267555.1 bacterium | reverse complement strand
GACTGTATTAGTCCCTTCATTTATTAGACTAGTTGGAAATAAAACTGGTCTCATTAGTAATCCATCATCTGACGGAACGATTATAAACAGTATGTTATCAAATGCTGGACTTTCTAATTTTATATTTTCAAATAAAGGAGCGACTATAACTCTTCCAATAAAAACTCTAGCTTCAAAATGTGCGTGGGGTAGTGGAACATTTATTATTTGTGCTATACCACAATTAATTTCACAGACAACAGAAGGTTTACCAGATGATTGGTATCAAGGTCGTGTGCAATTTGCCGATACTCTTTCTTTCGTTGATATTAAAAATGGTAACGCTTCTCCTTTTTATTCTTTTGATAGTAAATTAGGTGATATGGATGTAACTCATATGAACATTTCATCAAACAATATATTAATAGGTTTTATACGTAAACAAGACTCCACTCTTTGGTTATTGAATACTGGAATTACTTCTGCTGACTAGCTATATATAATTTATCCAATTCAGATACTTGAGGCATTATCAAATGAGCAAGTTTGTGTTTGATATAAACATCTTGAAGATAACCAATCATATTACTTACAAACCAATAAAGACCAAGAGCAGATGGCAAAGCGGCTGCCGAGACACCAATAATAACTGGTAGAACATAAAGTAGTTGTATCTTCATTGATTTCATAAACTGATCTTGGAAAGACTCTTCTTTGTTTTCTTTTTTAGTATTCATTGTCATTGTTTGACGTCGTGCCAAAATATAAGAAGACAACCCAGCAAGAACAGCAATAAAAATACTTCTTTTGGTTACATCAAATAATCCAAAAGCTTCGGTGTGAAGTGAGTCTGGAAACTTAACGAATGAATAAATAGAATTTACATCCGGATGTAGTCCTTTTGAGAAAACGAAATAGAGCGCAAAGAAAATTGGAATTTGAAGAACAATTACAAATAAACTAGCGAAAGGATTTATTTTTTCTATTTTGTATAATTCCATCATTTTTTTTGATGCCTCTTGTGGATTTGTTTTTTGCATTTCCTTCAACTTATTCATTTGAGGTTCCAAACGCTTCATTAAATATTGACTACGTAGTGCAGACATATTAAGCGGAAGAAGTATTAATTTAACAAAGACAGTGACAATAATAATAGCAGCCCCAATATCGTGAAGGGGAATATAGGTTAAAACAATAACAAGAAGATTATAGATTGGTTCGTAAAAAATTGTATGAAACATAGTTGTTATAGTGTAGCAAATACTTTATGTATCTCCTCATAAAGGGCTTTATATGATGCATTGTGTGCATTTTGTTTCGGATAAAAAATAACAAGATGGGGAGATTTCAAATTTAAATCTTGAAGAATACTATATATTTTTCTTTTAATAGTATTCCTATCAACAGCGAGTTTTATTCTTTTCTTGGCAACCACACAAGCAAAACGTGTTTCATTAGAAGGGGAGATAACAACATCAAAATAATTAGCACGCAGAGTTGTTTTTTTCTGCATTTTTGAGAAATCATCACGCGTAAGACGTTTTGATTTTGGTAGCATAGTTAGAAAGTAGAGAGTAGAAGGTAGAAGGTAGTTATAATTCAAATACATTTTATGTATTTAATACCACTTCATACCCAACTATCCAATAATTAAACAGACAATTTTTTACGGCCCGCACTACGACGTCGAGAAATAACTCGACGACCATCTTTGGTGGCCATACGCACTAAGAAACCGTGAGTTGTACCTCGCTTCTTTCGTTTTGGATTATATGTTATAGACATCAGGCCATTCTACACGAAAAATATAAAGAAATCAACAGATTGTTTTATGTTTATTTTTTGAATTTAATTTTGTGTTTATAGAAAAAGTATTTTATGTTTTAAAAAATAAACTCTATAAACTTTTGAAACATTGTCAAGTTGCCTCAATATGAGGCGAGTGTATACTAAACGAATTATGGATTATCAACAACTCTGGAATAGTGCATTATCTCAAATTGAGATTGAACTTTCTCGAGTTAATTTTAATACTTGGTTCAAAAATACTCGCATCATAGACTATAAAGACGGTGAAGTAACTATCGGTGTTCCAAACGAATTCGTAAAGGATTGGCTTAATCAAAAATATCACAAATTTATACTTCGTATTTTGCGTACTATACACGAAGGTGTACGTTCAATTGTTTTTACTGTTGTAAAACCAGAAACTCTACAAAAAAAAGCTCAAAACATAGCAATTACTGGACAACCTTTACCTTTACAAGATTTATATATTAATAAAGACGATGGTCTTAATCCCCGTTACACTTTTGACACTTTTATTGTTGGTTCATTTAATGAAGTAGCTTACGCTTGTTCACAAGCAGTTATTAATAATTTAGGCATTGTCTATAATCCTCTATTTGTATACGGAAACACTGGTCTTGGTAAGACCCATATGATGCAGGCCATTGGGAATACAGTCAAAAAGAAATATCCAGACCGAAAAGTTTTTTATACTTCTCTTGAAAAGTTCTATATGGACTATGTAAACGCTACAAATTTAAATAAAATAAATAGCTTTAAAGAAAAATACCGTAAATACGACGTGTTTATTATGGACGATATACAATTTATTAATGGAAAAGAACGCACTCAAGACGAGTTATTCCATCTTTTCAACTCACTTTATGAAATGAATAAGCAAATCATCTTTTCATCAGATAAACATCCAAATCTAATCATTGGGCTTGAAGACCGTCTTCGTTCGCGTTTCAATCAAGGAATGATAGTCGACGTAAATATTCCTTCATTTGAGTCTCGTTTGGCAATTTTACAATCAAAAACAAAAGAATATCGAGATAAAATACCGATGGAAGTTCTTGAATACATCGCCGAGACGGTGCAGGGAAATATTCGAGAATTGGAAGGATCAATGACTTCCATACTTAGTCATATACAAATTAAACAACAAGCCATCACACTTCTTGATGTAAAAAACCTTCTCAAAAATAGTGTCAGAGCGAAAAAGAGTATTTCAATTCCAGAAATAGTTAAAATTATAGCTGATTATTATCATATTCCGGACGTATATATTTATAATAAAACTAGACGTAAAGATGTTGTGAAACCTCGTCAAATTGTGATGTATGTTTTGCGTGAAGATTTTGATATTTCTTATCCAATGATTGGGGACAGATTGGGTGGAAGGGATCACACAACAGTAATTCACTCCTATGAAAAAATTAAAGGTTTACTTAAAGATAACCCCCAACTAGGTCGTGAAATTGACGACATTAGAGCAATACTCGCTTAATAATAAAAAATATTTTTTATTTCTGTGGATATGTCTGTGGATAAAAAACTAATAACATATTAATAGTGATTACAAATTTCACCACTTTTAAAAAATAATTAATTTTTATACCCAAAATACTTTTGGCTGGAAATTAAAAGTAGAAATTAAAAGTAGAAAAAATAGTTGTAAAATAAGGACTTTTTGTCATTTCCACACTCTCCCCAGACCTATACTTAATATTATATTTTATATATACTAACTACTATGAAATTCGAATGCAAAGGAGAAGTTTTTATTAAAGCAGTACAGCAAGTCGCTCGTGCTCGTAGTAAACAACAATCACAAAACAATCTTCAAGACATTCATTTGGAATTAGATACACATCTTCTTACCCTTCGTGCGACCAATCTCGAACTTTTTTGTGAGAAGAGTATTCCAGTAAAAGGTTTAACAAACGGTAGCTGCCTTTTACAAGGAGAAACATTATTGCGTATAATTTCAACCTTTCAATCTCACGACACAACTCTTGTTTGTGAATTTAATGAAGGTGTATTTTCTATTACAACAGAAAAAGGAATTATAGAAATTAAAACAACGCCCTACGAAGATTTTCCGACACTTCCAAAACAAGGTGCAATCATTGGAACTTTATCAAAAGAAAAAATTAATACTCTTTTTAGAGAAGTTTCTTTTTGTACAGCAACAACAGAAATTAAACCAGAGATAGCTTCTTTATTTTTATATACAAAAGATAATCTTATTTATTCGGTGGCGACAGATTCTTATAGATTAGCCGAAAAAACAATAGAGAATGATTCAAATCTTGAATGTTCACTACTTATTCCACAAAAACATATTGGAGAAATATTGCAAATTATTAATGAAGAAGAGGGGGATTTAACTTTGTCTCTTAATGAAAGTATTTTGTCTATTACATCGTCTAATTTAACATTATCAATACACACTATTACGGGCCAATTCCCAGACTATCATCAACTTTTCCCAAAAGAATTCACAACAACAGTCAGCCTTTCTAAAGAAGAATTACAAAAAGCTCTAACTTTAACAACATATTTTAATGAACAATATTCACAAGTAGAATGTATTATTACTGGAAACAAGTTAACCCTTCATAGTAAAAATGAATCTGTTGGGCAAGTTACTCAAACTTTAACGATTAAAAAAGAAGGTGAAGATATAGAAGTTAAATATAATAATAAATATTTTTTGGAAGTACTTTCACATATAGAAGGAAACACTATTACTTGTATGTTTACCACTGCCAATCGTCCGATGTTTATACGTGGCACACAAGATATAACTTTCACTTATCTTTTGATGCCACTTAATCGTTAAAATATGGATGAGAATCTTTTTCGTAAACATTTAACAAATATAAATAAACGTAAAAATAATAAAGAAGAAATTATTTTACATATCAAGGAAAATACAGGAGTAGAGTTAGATGAATCAACTATTACTTTATCAAAAAAAATAATTACGCTTCATATTTCATCGGCTACCAGACAGAGGTTATTTCAAAAAAATATTACCGAGATTTTAAAACAAAAGGGATATATTTTAAAAATATAATAAAACCGATATTGTATATCGGTTTTATTTTTTATTGAACTGCCGTCGTTGCTGTGTTTAATTGTTCATTTATTTGAGGCACCGGCACTCCACAAGAAATAGGATTTCTGCTAAGCCAATTTTGAATTCCAGTTTCCCAAAGGTTGTATTGTGAATCCTGTTCTGGATTGGAAGGATAACCACCGTCTGGATTATCTTTTATAACCGAAGCAAGAATTGTATGTATACCATTTGGCTCACAATATATACCACGTAAAATTGACTTAGAAGATGTGTTTGGAAGTGGATCAGGGAAATACTCAACTGGAGATGATTCCAAAGCTGTAGCCATCGCTTTGTGCCAAATAGGGGCAAGTACAAGTCCGGCCACCTTTTTATCAATTGGAGTATTATCATTATTTCCTCCCCACATACCCAATACCACAGAAGGGGTGTAACCAATAACCCAAACATCTCGATAATCGTTGGTTGTTCCAGTCTTGGCCGCCACTGGTCTGTCCCCAAAATAAAATTGGGAAGAAGCTATTGGCCCATATCCAGGAATTTTGGCTACGTTATCAGAAAGAACACTTGAAATAAGGGAAGTAACAGATTCTGGCAAAACTTCTTTTTCTTGAGGAGTAAACTTTTCCAAAATAGTATCGTCATTATCTCTAATTTCTAATATTCCTTGAGGTTTATTGTAAATACCATTATCAGCAAAAACCCCATAAGCATTTGTGAGTTCAAGTAAAGTAACTTCACCACCTCCAAGAACCAAAGATAATCCGTAACGAGATGCGTCTGTAATAGTTGATAGCCCCATATCTTGAGCGAGAGATATAGCATTTTTTAATCCTGTAAGATAAAGAAGTTTAACAGCAGGAACGTTTATAGATTGAGCAAGAGCATCACGCAAAGACATTGGCCCACGGAATTTTCCATCATAATCTTCTGGCATATAACAAGCTGTCGCATTGACTCCAGCTTTTGGATTTCCATAAGCATCACACAAAGAACTGAATTGTGTTGGGACATCAAACAAAACAGTTTCTGGTGTATAACCAAGATTAAAAGCTTCAGCATAAATTATTGGCTTGATAGATGATCCTGGTTGACGTGAAGCTGTTGTGACATTGTATTGCCCAGGTATTTCAGTATCAAAAAAATCTCGCGATCCAATCATAGACAGGATTTGTCCAGTGCGTGGATCAATTGCTATTAGAGCTGCATTTTTTGCGTTAAATTTTCTCTCATTTTCCAAAGCTCCAGTTTTTACAATATCTTCGAGCTTTTGTTGCAGTGGATAATCTATTGTTGTGATGACTTTTAATCCACCATTTTCAACCATATCGACACCATATTTTTCTTCAAGGTATTCACGAATATACATCACAAAATGAAGGGCCTTACCACTATTTGAAACATCTTTTTCGAAAGTTATTACTTCTTTTTGAGCGTCATTTTTTTGTGCTTCGGTTATATAACCCAATTCAAACATTCTTTCGATGACAAGATTTTTTCTTTTTTCAAGCAAATCGAGATGTTTCCCATATGGTGAATAATAAGTTGGCGATTGTGGTAATGCGGCTAAATAAGCAGCCTCCGCAATATCTACGTCTTTAGCGTGTTTATCAAAATAAGTTAATGATGCTTCTTCGACACCATACAATGTTCCTCCATAAGGACTTTCATTGAGATATATTTGTAGTATTGTATCTTTCGGTACTTCATTATCTAATTTAATTGAGAGTATAATTTCTTTTAATTTTCTAGTAATAGTTTTTTCACGCGTCAAAAGAGCATTTTTTATTATTTGTTGATCAATTGTTGAACCACCTTGAGAGAAACCACCAGCTGTTAGATTTGCGAGCATTGCTCTTATAAAAGATGTTGGACGAAATCCATTATGTTCGTAGAAATGAGAGTCTTCGATAGATATGGTGGCTTGTCTTATGTAAGGACTAATATCGGCCAAAGGGACTTCTGTACGTCTGACATTGTCGTGTATATTATAAAGCACAATTTTTCCTGTACGATCATAGATTTTTGTAGAATTGGTAATAGATCTATTTTCAAAATTGTTAAAATCAGGAAGACTAAGAGTTGCAATCCACGAAATAATTAGAGCCAAAACAATAACTCCTAATGCTATAAGACTAAAAAAAACTTCACGAAATAATTTTCGCTTGAGTTTGGTTTTTCTTGGGGAAGGATGATTGTGCATAAAGATATAATATCATATCTAGAGTCTAAAGTTTGTCTGTGGTAGTATATTGTGTATGGACAAAATAATTACAGATGAGGCTCGTATTGATGAACTTCTTTCTCGTGGGGTAGAAGATCTTTTTGTTAAAGAAGATCTCAAGAAAGATTTGATGTCAGGACGCACACTTCGTGTCAAACTTGGAGTCGATCCCACTGGGGGAAAGATTCATATTGGTCGTGCCGTACCACTTCGCAAACTTCGCGAATTTCAAAAACTTGGGCATCAAGTTGTTTTTATTGTTGGAGATTTTACTGCCCAAGTAGGGGATGCATCTGATAAAACAGAGAAACGTCCAATGCTCACTCGTGCTCAAATAGATGAAAATCTCAAAGATTACAAAAGTCAGATTTCAAAAATTTTAGATATTTCAAAAACAGAATTTGTTTACAACAATGATTGGCTTTCCAAACTCACTTTTGGAGAAGTGACTACTCTTGCAGAATGTTTTTCTGTTCAGCAAATGCTTGCACGTCGTAATTTCAAAGAGAGATATGATAATGGAAAAGAAATTTCTCTGCGTGAATTTCTGTATCCAATTATGCAGGGGTATGATTCAGTCGCAGTAAAGGCTGATATAGAAATCGGAGGATTAGATCAATTATTTAATTTGAAAGCGGGTCGCATAATTCAGGAGCATTATGGTATGCCAAAGCAAAACGTGCTTACTCTTTCTATGTTAGAAGGGACGGACGGTAGAAAGATGTCTACATCTTGGGGAAATATAATTTCTATTGTAGATGACCCACACGATATGTTTGGAAAAGTTATGTCTGTTCACGATGATTTAATTGTTAAATATTTTTTACTTTGCACAGATGTGTCATTAGAAAATATAAAAGCTATTGAAAAAGAATTAAAAGATGGAGCGAATCCTAGAGATATTAAAATGAGATTGGGATTAGAAATTGTAACTCTTTATCATTCAGAAAAAGATGCCGCCCTTGCCAAAAATTCTTGGGTAGAAACTTTTTCTAAAGGGGGAATACCGGATAATATTATTGAAATCAAAACAACGAGTGATAAAGAAATGGTAGAGATACTTATTGAAAATGAAATAGTATCATCAAAAACAGAATGGCGTCGTTTGGTTGATGATAAGGCGGTTGCCGATATTGATGGAAATATTATTTCTGATCCAAAAGAGAAAGCAAAAAATATTACACTTAAAGTTGGTAAGAAAAGATTTGCGAGAATAATAGTGGGGTAGAAAATAAAAGCGACCACAATGTGGTCGCTTTTATTTTCTACCAATATCCTTCGTCATTTGCCTGAAAAGCGATGTCTATTTCATCAGCTTCTTCGTCATCTTCTTTTGCAAAAATAGGAATTTCTTCCTCGATAAGTACATCTTCTTCAAAGACGGCTTCAAGCACATCTGGGTTTATTTCTCCAACTGATTTTGGTTCTTCTTCAATAAGCATAAGTAAAGATATATTGTTTGATGTATGCAAAGATAACATCTTATGAAAATACGTGCAAGTGTTTTTGTGGAAATCTCTTTTTGGACTTATTTCCAAACTCCCATTTTTCGATGAGAACTGTGTGTGAGAGCAATAGCGATGGCATCCATCTCATCATCTAAAAGTGTTTGTTTTATTTGATTTTTAAGAATTTTTGGAACCATATGAGCAATATCATTTTTGTTTGCTTTGCCGTGGCCAGCTACAGCCAGTTTTATTTCTGGTGGGGAATATTCATATATAGAAAGTTTATGTGTTTGAGAAAGATAAATACAAACTCCGCGCACTTCAGCTACATTTATGGCGGTGGTTTGATTTTTGGTAAAAAATAATTTCTCAATTGCGAGTTCTTGTGGTTTGTATTCTTTCAAAATCTTTTCGAGAGACTTTCCAATTTCCTCAAGCCGTTTTTCAAAGGTATCTTTTTTGGAAGTTATTACGCACGAAGAATAAATTAATGTTTCTTTGCTTCCATCTTTATCCAAAATACAAACACCTAATCTATCAAAACCAGGGTCGATACCTAATATACGAATGACAGTCATATTATTTTTTGAAATGCTTCGTAGCTTTCTCGGTGGCTTTTCTTCCACGAGGTGTGCGTTCAATCATTCCAATTTGTAAAAGATATGGTTCGGTCACATCCGCAATAGTTGCTTCTTCTTCACCAGTCGCAGCTGCTAAAGTATTTAGTCCTACAGGCCCACCATTAAATGTATTTACTAATGCTTCCAAAACCATACGTTCAGCAACCCCGATACCAAATTCATCAATCTCAAGCATAGAAAGAGAAATATCTACCACTTCTTTATCAATGATAGCTTTATGCACTTGGGCATAGTCGCGTGCACGTTTCAAATAATAATTTGCGATACGTGGAGTGTATCTGGAACGTTTTGCAATTTCTAAAGAGGCATCTTTTGGAAGTTTTGTTCCCAAAATCTTGGCACTATTTTGTACTATAGTAGAAATTTCATCTTCGGTATAATATTGCAGACGATATACTCCTCCAGAAAAACGCGAACGAAGGGGAGAAGATAAAAGTGAGATACGAGTGGTCGCACCAATTAAAGTAAATGGTGGTAAATCTAATTGTATAGTTCGAGCCGAAGGACCTTTACCAATAACAATATCTAATTTTCCAGATTCCATCGCTGGATATAAAACTTCTTCAATCATTTTATTTAGACGATGTATTTCATCGATAAATAAAATATCTCCTGGAGTGAGGTTGGTCAAAATTGCTGCCAAATCTCCAACTTTCATAATCGCTGGGCCACTGGATATTTTTAAGTTGGCATTTATTTCTTTGGCAATCAAATGTGCGAGGGTAGTTTTACCAAGTCCTGGTGGACCGTATAAAAGTATGTGTTCTGGCGGAGTATTTCTTTCTTTGGCCGCAGTTAAAAGTATATGTAAATTTTTTTTGATAACATCTTGCCCTATATAATCAGAAAATTTCTCTGGACGAAGTGTGCTGTCTAGATGTCTTGTTTCTTCTATTTCAATTGTGGGGTCAATGGGTGGCATAATAGGGGGTAAAAATCGTATTTGACAAAAGTTTTTTATGTGATATAATTAATATAGTTCATACAGATTTTGTTAACAAACGAAACGAGTATGAATATTTTTTGTCAGAACCCATATATCTCTAAACAATCGGGAATTTATTCTCACTTTCTATTTCGAAGGACAGTCTGGTGCGACTTGCTCGTCACTGTGCTTATCCTTACGAAGGAATGTTCTTCACCAAGGGGTTGCTTAGAGGTATATGGGTTTTTACGTTCCACTAAGACATCATCTACTTTGTTGTGACGTCAATTTTGTCAGTCAATGTACTATTCGTACACCTTCTTTCAAAATTTTGTCACGCCGCGTATCTGATGCCTTATTGAAACGAAAAACTGTTACTCGAGAGAATTGTGAATAGTTTAAAATCTGTTTTAGATGCTAGGCGAAATAAATTTTTGCGACCAAGACGTACAGCGAGTACGTCGCGTGGAGAAAAAATTTATTTCAACAACGCAGATGAGACAGATTTTGGACTATTCAGTATAAAGATCAACCACACGAGACACCTCTTCCATCGAAGTAATCCCTTGTAACACCTTAAGTATAGCATCTTCACGGAGGCTAGGAATTCCTTGATTTTTGGCAGCTTCGCGTATTTCTCTTTCACTCGGATTGGTTATTAGAAGCTTTTCAATTTCAGGATTCATTGTTATAGCTTCAAATATTCCTATACGATCATCATATCCAGTTCCATTACAATGCAAACATCCAACAGGGTGATATATTTTATACGAAACTTCTGGTACAAAACCGAGCATTGATTCTTCTTTGCCTGATGTTTTCATATTTCCCAAAATCGTAGTTATAATACGAGAATCTTTTTCATCAGTTACATATTCTTGTTTGCATTTATCACATAATGTTCTTACTAGACGTTGAGCGAGTGAAAGTGAAAGAGCTGCAGCAATAACTTTTGGATTAATTCCAAGGTCAATCAATCTTGGTATTGTTCCTGCAGCGTTGTTGGTGTGAAGGGTAGAGAAAACAAGGTGACCTGTGAGAGCAGCATTGATTGCCACTTTTGCGGTATCGGTATCACGTATTTCTCCCACCATTATTATGTCTGGATCTTGGCGAAGAGCTGCTCTTAATCCAGAAAGGAATGTATATCCTTTTTTCTCGTCGACTTGAGTTTGGGTGATTCCCTCGAGATGATATTCTACTGGATCTTCGATTGTAATCATTTTTATTTCCGAGTTATACATTTTATGCAAGAAGGCATAAAGAGTGGTCGTCTTTCCACTTCCAGTCGGGCCAGTAGTTAATATCACTCCATTTGGTTTACCCAAAGAGTATTCAATTAATTCTCGAAGCTTTTTTGGAAAAGCGATATTGTCCAAATTAGAGACTGCGTGACGAGGGTCAAGCAAACGCATCACAAAACTCTCACCATAATTTCCAGGGATTAATGATACACGCACTTCTACCTCGACTTCACCAAGATCAATACTAAATCTTCCATCTTGAGCATTTACTGTTGTTGAAAGTTTGAGTCCTGATAATAATTTGAAACGACTAGTTATATTTTTTAAAGATTCGAAATCAAAAAAAGTAATATCATTTAGCATTCCATTTATACGATAACGCAAACGTACTTTATCTTCTTCTGGTTCAATATGTATATCACTTGCATCAAATTTGAGAGCCCCAGCAATTATGAGTTCGATTATGCGAGTCGTTTTATAAAGTATTTGTGATTTTATTAAATCATCAAATACTTTTTTTAATTCTTCAACATTATTAAAACTTGCCATCAATCCCAACATTTTTTCTGGAGTGAGTTCTAGGTTGCCACTTTCTACTTTGGAACTTTGAGTCAAATCCGCGTAACGAGTAAGCACGTGTTCTAGTGATGCGTGAGAACAGAGAAACAATATAAGTTCCATTCCACGAGCTTCTAGTGGACTTAATACTTCTTTTAATTTTGAGTTGGTAGGGGAGAGTGTGGCGACATACAATTTGCGTCCCACTATTTTAAATGGTGCCAATCCTGCATCTCGAGCGTCTTCTTCTTTGATTGTTTGCATCGCATCTGGTTCTGGAGCAAGCCCACGCAAATCAACATAAGGAAGTCCGTATTTATCGGAGAGCAGTTTCACCAATTCCTCCTCTTCATCTCTATGAAGCTCATCTATAGTGTGGTTTTGTAAGGCATCATCAAATTTAACTGTCATATGAGCAGTATACAGGTTACAAGTTATAGGTTGTAGTGGATACAAATGAGCAACAAGAAAGACGCTTGACGAAATTACCTTTTAGCGTAGGCTAAAAATAAAGCTTATTAGATAGAGTTAATAAAATTTATCTAATAAACAATCAGATCTTTCAGTAATAAATACGGAGGTTTTGAAATGAAGCATTTGTTTAAGAGTTTTGGTTTGGTCGAGTGGCTTGTTTTGTCGGGCATCATTATTATTATTGTTGTGATGACTCTCAATTTCTTTTTTTGGAGGATTGGTCATCATAAAGTATCCCAAGTTACAGTTATGGTGCTCACCACCGAACAACAACGGGCATTATCGATTATTGGTGAATTGGCTGTAAAGTCTGCCAATGAATTGTATGAAGTGGATTTAAAAAGGGAGGAACAAGCAGACAGAATAGAAGAATGTCAGTATGATAACGCTTATATCAAACGCGAAAGACCTGTGGGTATTATTCCTCCAGAAAAATTTGATAGCACAGGAGACATCAACAGAGATCTCTTGATGGTGATATCCGTAATTATGGATAGGGACTATACCCACGATTTGAGAATACATAAATCAGTCGATGGGGTAGATAGTAGAATTGAAATAGTAAAAAGCAGTGTGCATTTGTCGTGCAATGCCGATCCAGTTGATTTGAAAAAAAGAAAGAAACGTAAATATTATACACTGAAACTCGAAAGGGAAATGAAGAAACAAGCTCTACATAAACAGGCGAACTTTCAAAAGTGAAGTATTGGTTTTGGGGAAGTTTTCTAGCCTCAAAAGGCCACCGAAAGTGGCCTTTTCTTATGATTATTTTGACTTGACAAAATCTATAAAATATGTATACTATATACAAGCTTGATAGATTGACGTCTCGTCTATCTAATCCAGATTTAGTACATTAACAAAGGAGATTGGAAATGAATACTCTGTTTAAGGTTTTTGTTTTCTTGTCATTTTTGCTCACGGCCTCCATCGCGTCGGCACAAGTTCCAGCGGGATACGCCTGGTGCAATGGTTACTGGGTCCCTGGAAATTGCGGGGGACAGCAATACGGTCAACAGTACGGCCAGCAATATGGCCAGTACAACAACTACCCAGTTCAACAGATGTCGCAAGGGTACGCCAACAACAACGGCTATCAAGTGCGGACTCGTCCGTGCACAGCGGGAGAACAAGCGATGCGAGATATCGGTGGTGCCATCAAAGGTGGTATTGTCGGGGTCTTGCTCGGAAACAATCATCGTTCGGCCGGCATCGGTGCAGGTATAGGAATACTTGCAAGCGAACTCGGTCAGTGTGTGGTGCAAGAAACTGTTCAAGTCGGACAGCATCAACCACAGATGATGCAACAGCAACAGCAAGTCGCTGTGCGCAATCCGTGCGCACACGATCCGGGAACAAAAGAGGGAGTACTCAATCTCCCAGGGAATCGTAAGCACGGGCAAACCGTCTGTGCTCGGCCAGGGGATCCCAACATCGAACGTTGGCTTTAGGTTTACTTTTAGTATTTAATCCGCGAGAGCTTGTCTCTTGCGGATTTTTTTATGAAAATATTTTAAATAATAGCACTTGACAAACTTATTTTTTAATGTAGGCTAAAACCAAGCTTGAAAGGTGGGTTAAGTCCTACTCAACCAAGAAGATCTTTTAATTAAACAGAAAGCGAGGTTTCAAATGTACGTCAATTTTACGAAAGTTGGAAAGACTCTCGCTACGGTGACGATGATTGCTGTGGCGTTCGGACTGTTTACGCTTCCGGCCGGCTGTTCCAAGAACAGTATCGGCGAGACGGCAACGGCGGGTGACATATCAAAGGTCAGCGCTAGTGCCATCGCCACGACCACTCTGAAGAACAACGAGGACGTGGTCAAGGCGCTGGAGGAAATCAAAGCACTGGTTATCAAAAATAATTCTTTGAGCGACAAAGAGATCACCGACATCAAGAATCGGTTGACTCAAATCGAAAAGCAATTGGCGTCCGGCTGCTGCAGTATGATGGTTTCTCCCAAGAGGCCTGGTCATCGGATACAAAAGAGTGCTGGGCAGAATATTGCCGCGACCCACACAAGGAGGAAGTCGGCGTCGGAAGTGAGAGCGGAAGCTTCGGCGTCTGCTGATGCTACCGTTCGCAACTCAGTCTCGGCTTCTGCGTACGCGAAGATGGAAGGTGAGGTCGTCTCCGTGAAAACGGAAGGCAACACTCAAATCATTGTCGCGAAAACCTCAACCGGTGAGCACAAGTGGACGGACATCAACACGAACCGTTCCCGTTGCAATCTTCGCAACAACGGCGTCATTATGGAAACGGTTTTCCGTGCCAATGAGGCCGAGTGTGATGTTTGGCAACACGGTCGTGCGGTCGAGCTTGGGCTTATTGTTCCGCAAGGTCCGGTTGGTCCAGTGGCGATGTCTGCTGCAGCTCCTGTTGTTATTGCATCAAATGCCACTTCTCGTGTCGGCGTCTCAGGTTCTGCCGCGGCGACTTGCAACTTCAAGCTTAACGGTAATGTCGTTGCGATGACGACCTCTGTCGACAAGGCTGGTTGCGATGCGTGGCAGGCGGACGAAGCTCGCAGGCGGGGACTCACTCCAAAATAAGCTTAAGCTATACAACTTGAAATTCTCAATGTCCAGACGGAAACGTCTGGACTTTTTTATTTTTAGTAGTAGGATAGTATTATTGGCAATGACCTTGACAAAGTCATAATATGTGTAGTATAATATAGGAACTTAATAATAGTTATAAAAGTATGAAAAATTCATTAATAGCAATATTTATATCGGTTTCGGTGATATCATCAGGTTTTTCTGGTGTTGTTTTTGCGCAATACGATAGTACGTATGATTACAATTATGTATCTCCTTCAACATACGACTATAACTATACGACTCCCTCTACGTATGATTACAATTACAACACTGTAAATACATATGACTATAATTACAACACTCCTTCAACTTACGATTATAACTACAATACTCCTTCAACCTACGACTACAATTACAATACTTTAAACACATACGACTACAATTACAATACACCAAATACTTACGATTATAATTATACGACTCCAAACACGTACGATTATAACTACACTACTCCTTCAACATACGACTATAACTATACAACACCGAATACCTACGACTATAATTACACAAGTCCATCTACGTATGATTACAATTATACGTCTCCTTCGACATATGATTATACAAGTCCAACTACATATGACTATACTTCTCCAGACTATACGTCACCTATATATACTTCGCCAACATACACTTCTCCTGTGTATCCAACATATACAGATACTTATAGTCCCGTATATCCATCAACAATCACATACCCTTCTGTAACTTATCCAACTTATACTACTCCATTTACAGAAACTGTTTATGCCTGTCCAAACGGAGTAATCCAATTTGGTAATTCAAGTTGTAATACTGTAGTTCCTGTTACTTACACCTGCCCAAACGGAACAGTAGTAAGTAATGCATCTCAATGTCCTATATCACAACCACCTTGCCCTGCAGGTTATTCTCATCTACCAAATGGAACTTGTGGATGTCCAGCCGGAACTCACGCAGTTTCACCAGATGGATGTGCACCAAATACAATACCTGTTCCTACTTACACTTGTCCAAACGGAACAGTAGTTAGTTACGCATCTCAATGTCCAGTAGCACCAGTGACATATCATTGTCCAAATGGAACCACCGTTTCTTATTCATTCCAATGTCCAGTGGTCACTCCTCCTATAACTTACACTCCACCTACTTATACTTATCCAACAACTTACACATATCCAACATATTCTTATCCAACATATACGACCCCAAGTGTTGCATATATAACTTGTCCAAATGGTTCTGTAATTCCTGCGACATCAATTTGTCCTAATCAATTCCCTGTGTACGTTCCACCACCAATGGTTATTAAATTTAATAACGTTGTAACAAGTGTAACGACTGAAATTACAAACAAGAGTGCTCGCTGTAACGGCATTGGTCTTATTGCCAACAGAGCACCATCAACAGGATGGTTTGAATATGGTGAGACTTCACAACTTGGTCGTACCACAGCTCCTGCAAATATTGGAACTGCAAATACAGCACCATTCTCAAATGTTCTAACAAACCTTAAACCAAAAACTACATATTATTGCCGTGCGGTGATGCAAAATCAGTACGGAGTAGTGAAGGGTGAGATTGTAGGCTTTACTACAAAAAGTACAGCTGTGACATATGTAAAACCTGTTACAACAGTAAAGAAAACTACTACAACAAAAGCTAAAAGCACTGAGGTTACTTGTACAGACGGTACGACTGTAGTTCTTAAGAGTAAACTTTCTGCGGATCTTTTAAATCAAGGTCAGAAACTTATTTCTCTTCAAATTGAAAAGACAGAAGGGGAACTTTATACAGAAAGTAAAGTGTCTTATCGTCTCGCATACAAGAATCTTTCAGATTCACGCTTAACTGGTGTTGTGATAAAGGTAACTATTCCACAAGAGATATCATTTGTTTCTTCTTCAGCAGGAAATTATGATGAGGCAACACATATGATAACTTTTGATCAAAATACTATTGATTCAAACACAGAGGGTATTATTGCTTGGACAGGTACGGTTGCAAAAGATGCAACACTTGGTAAATCTATAGTGACAACAGCTTATGCTGCATATACTGTTCCTGACACATCTGCACAAGATGAAGTAACCGCATATATTGTTGGTTCAATTATTCCAAAAGCAGATATTAGTAACGCTTCTACTGGAGCAAAAAATGTTATTGGGGCTGGGAATGGTAGAGGCTTCTTGCCAGACAGTCTAGTTGAATGGCTCGCCTTGATTACAATAATGTTTATGATATTCATTCTTGGACGAAGCATTTATGCTTCATACAAGTTGGAGAAAGAAAGTTCCAAATAAAGGTTTCTTATCAGAACCTTTTTATGTCTTCGCTCGGACGGAGTATAAAAGATTACTTCCCTACTCCGCTCCTCGCTAGCCATATTAAAGTAATGCCTTATGTGAGCTGAAAGATAGGATTATAACAAATAAATAATAAAAGAGCGGCGCCGTAGGCGCCGCTCTTTTATGGTATTATTGGCTGATGAAAGAGACTTTTACTTTAAATGAAAAAGGCCTTATAAATGTTGCCGAGAAAGTTGCTGATATTTTATCTACAAATTATAAAGCAGAAAATTCGTCTCGAGCAAAAATAATACTTCTTGATGGAGACTTGGGTGCAGGCAAAACTACATTCACAAAAGCTTTGGCAGAAGTATTGGGTATAAATAGTGATAGTGTGCACAGTCCTACTTTTATTTTGAAAAAAACATATGACACCAGTCATTCATTATTTACAAAATTAGTTCACGTCGATGCTTATCGTTTTACTCACCCTAGTGAAGCGGGAGTTCTTCGTCTTGAAGATGATATAAAAAATCCACAAGCAATTATTGCGGTTGAGTGGCCTTCAAAAATGAATTATATAAAATCTGATATTGAATTAACTTTTAATGTCATCGATGAAGACACTCGTGAAATAATATTATCTTATGATCAAAAGTAAATTAAAAACAGTTGTTTTGTTGGATGCCCACGCGATACTTCACCGAGGCTATCACGCTATGGCTGGTTTTTCTACTCGTGCAGGCAAGCCCACCGGAGCACTTTATGGATTTATTGTTATGGTGTTAAAAATTTACGAAGAGATAAAACCGGATTATGTTGTGGCGTGTTTTGATTTACCAAAACCGACTTTTCGTCATATTAGTTATGATGGATATAAAGCTGGAAGACAAAAATCGGATGACGCTCTTGTAGACCAAATAAAAGAATCGTATAAATTATGCGAGGCACTCTCTATACCAGTTTATACTTGTGAAGGATTCGAGGCGGACGATTTGCTTGGCACTTTGGCCGAACAGATAAAGAAAGATAAAAAATATCGTGTAGTAATTGCGAGCGGTGATATGGATACGTTACAACTCGTAGACGATGAGCAGGTGACGGTATTTACTTTGAAAAAAGGGAATGAAGGAGTGTTTTATACAGAAGACAAAGTTATAGAAAGATTTGGATTTGGCCCAGAACATATTCCTGATTATAAAGGTTTGGCTGGAGATCCGTCAGATAATATTATTGGTATTTCTGGTATTGGAGATAAGACAGCAACTGAACTCATCAAAAAATATGGCTCCATTGAAGGAATATATAAAGCCTTGAAGAAAAATCGACAGAAATTATTAGATGATGGATTTAAAGAACGAGTTGTAAAGTTAGTCGAAGAAGGGGAAGAAGAAGCTCTTTTCTCAAAGACTTTGGCAACAATTAGACGCGATGCACCTTGTTCATATAGCGAACCAGAAAAAGAATGGTTGGAAAGTATTGATGTAGGAAAATATCAAGCTATTTGTGATTTGTATGAGTTTAGATCTTTACGCAACAGATTGCATATTATGAGAGGCACAGAAAGTAAAGAAGAAAAACAGGAAGAAATTAAATTGGAAGATTTGGAAGAATTAAGAGTGATGACCCATTTGCTTCATAGTGAAATGATAAATGCTTCACTTGTTGATATACAAAATATCACAGGAAAAAAATCACCGGAAGAAATAAAAAAAGTTTTAGAAGAAGAACTTAAAAAAGAAAAACTTTGGAATTTGTTTGAAACAGTTGAAAAACCTGTAATGCCAATAGTTAAACAGATGGGGGAAAACGGCATCACTCTTGATGTTGGGAAACTTAAAAAGATGAGCGAAGAATTGCATTTGCGAGTTAAAGAATTAGAAAAGAAAATCTACAAAACATCTGGAACGGAATTTAATATAGCTTCACCAAAGCAATTGAGTGAGGTTTTGTATGAAAAACTTAATCTCGGTACTAAAATTAAAAAAACAAAAACTGGTGCGAAAAGTACAAACGTTAGTGAATTAGAAAAAATAAAAGATGAACACGAAGTGATACCATTTATTTTGGAATACCGAGAATTAACAAAACTTTTATCGACATACATTGATTCACTTCCGACTTATGTGAAAGATGACGGAAGGATACACGCGCATTTTGTGCAAACTGGGGCAGGGACGGGAAGATTTTCTTGTGAAGATCCAAATTTGCAAAATCTACCAATCAAAAGTGAGCTTGGGCAAAAAGTGAGAGGAGCTTTTGTTTCTGGAAAAGGTAAAATGCTTTTGTCTTGCGATTATGCGCAGATTGATTTGCGTGCAGCCGCGATTTTATCT
>JAHFMZ010000022.1 GCA_023267555.1 bacterium | reverse complement strand
ATTCGTGACTGTTGCCGTGTTCTTCATTGTCTTCACTATCTTCGTTATCATCTCCTTTACTATTTGATACGGTGGTAGATGATGTGACCGAGGAACTTTGGCCTCGTCCTCTATGCTCGTTGCCATCCTCACCGCTTCTCTGTATAGTCTGTGCAGACAGCACACTCTGCACAATTTGTGAGGTTTGTGACCCTCTTCCTTCTGATTCATCCCCGTGGTCTTTTGCCAGGGCTACTTGAGGGCCGATTAAGGCCAGCGCCATCAATGTGCTGAAAATTGAAGTGCGAATTAGTAATTGTTTCATATTAATTTAGTAATTTTAATTAATGCTGTTAAATAGTTATACTGGTAACTATCCGTAAAATACGAGATACCTTTACGGGGGTTACATAGATAGAGACGTATCAATAGTAAAGGTCTTTCCCAAAACAGATCTTTAAAAGTCTTTATAAGTTTTTTCGTAAGAGTGAGCCTAATGATTCGTCATAACATATGAAGATCGATGAAAAAGAAAAACAATTTACAGAAATTTATGAGCGAGAGCTAGATTCTATATTTCGTTATGCTCTTCTTCGAACTTCAAGTCGCGATCAAGCTTTGGACATAGCGCAAGAGGCGTTTACCAAACTTTGGAAAGCTTTTTTGTCAGAAACACAAATAAAATATCCGAAAGCTTTTTTGTTCACTGTCACTCGTAATTTAATAATAGATTGGTATAGAAAAAAGAAATCAATTTCTATGGAAGCTATTTCTGTGAACGAAGAAGGAGACTCGTATGAATTCGTTGATAACAATTCATACAAAAACATACAACTTTCTGCCGAAGCTCGAGAAGTAATCGATACAATCAGAAAGCTTGATCCCAAGCATCAAGAAATACTTTATCTTCGTTTGGTCGAAGATATGTTACCTCAAGAAATTGCAGAACTATTACAGATAACTCCGAACGCCACCTCTTTACGAATAATAAGAGCGATGAATGAATTAAGGAAAGAAATGAAAATCACCACAACTCCCAAAACCGAAATATGAAATCGAATAATTTTAACAAAGGAATAATTGATATAAAAAACATTAAGACTACTGCTTTAGAAAAAGAAAACATCTTAAAGCATATAATGTCTACTCCAATATTGTCACCCTATGAAAAAAGAGGTGTATTTTCTGTGTTTACAATAACCCAAAGACATTTAGTTTATGCAATAGCAGCTGTAGTTTTATTTTTATCAAGTGGAAGATACTTTATTTATGCTGCAGAAAATTCGTTACCGGGGGACGCTCTTTATCCTGCCAAAATTAATATTGTTGAGCCATTGTCTGGTTTATTAAAAACAACACCAGTAGAAAAAGCACGTTTTGAAATAACAAAAGCAACTAAACGATTAAATGAAGCAGAAGCTTTGATGGTTCAAAATAAACTTAATGATGTAACAAAAAATGATTTAGAGAAGAAATTCAAAGAAAGTTCTGATGCTTTTAATGCAAATATAAGTCAAATTTCGGCATCTTCTACAACAAGTAATGAACTCAAGCTCGAATTTGATGCAAAAATAAATGCACATACACGTATATTGGAAATAGTAGAAGGACAGGCTTCTGATTCTGATAAAAAAGAGATTCACGATTTTCAACAAAACATTCTTCAAACCAGAAAAGAAGACTCGGACTCCAAAAATCAACGAGACACAATAAATAACGATAACAAAATATCAACACAAAACACTAAAGAATCTTTTAATGAAAAAGCTTCTGTTGTCAAAAATATAATTAATGATGTGCATAAAAGTATAGAAAAGACGAAAGGAGATTCTGATAAATTACATCAAGCTATTATTAATGATTCAAGTACCACCCTTACACAAGCTGAGCAAACCTTAAATAAGGCGACAGAACACAAAGATGGTGGGAATTTACCTGAAGCTTTTTCTGCCTTGCAAAAATCTAGCAGTGCTGCACAAGAAGCAAAAACCTCTATTGAAGATGGACTAAAAATTAAGACAGAAAAACCATCAAACGATAATGGAAACAACCAAGAAAATAATTCTCAAGATAAAGCAAAAATAGATGATAAAAGATCTTCAGTTGATAACAAGTCAGATAATAATGACTCAGTTGATAAATCAGAATCTAAGAAATCTGAAGAAGTAAAGGTAGAAGTAAAAATCGAAAACAAAAACGACCGTTAATACAAACTCAATTTGTACACAGTATTAAGCTATTTATAGTGTTACACTAATATATATGAATAATTTTAATTTAACTTCTATATTTAGTGGTGGTATGGCTGGGTTGATTTTTACACTTGGTTCAGTTTTTTTTCTTATTATAATTTGGAGTCTTTTTTGGAAAAGTCTCGCTCTTTGGCATTCTGCTAGACGAGGCAAAGCTGTGTGGTTTGTAATTTTTCTCTTTGTGAACACTCTTGGCATTTTAGAAATTATTTACCTTTTCTTTATTCTTAAATTAAAGCTTTCACATTTGTTTAGTAAAAAATAGTAAACGTCTTCATTTTATGAATTCAACAACCTATGATTTATATGCGGAGGATTTAAAAAATCTTTTAGAAGGAGATGTCTCTATTTTGGAAGCTGACAGAGAGCGTGTAGCGCGTGATACTAGTTTATTTTATGTGAAGCCAGAAATTGTTGTTTATCCAAAAAATAAAGAAGATATTTCCAAACTTCTTGTATTCGTAGAAAGAACCAAAGGCAAAGATCCAACTATTTCTGTAGCCTTTCGTTCTGCTGGTTCTTGTATGACTGGTGGCTCTTTGTCTACTTCAGTTGTGGTGGATGTGACACGTTATATGAATCACATCACACACGTTGATGGTGTTTTTGCAACAGCAGAGCCCGGTGTGTTTTATCGTGACTTTGAGAAAGAGACTTTAAAAAGTGGATGGTTTTTACCAAGCTATCCTGCATCCCGAGAGATTGCAGCTATCGGTGGAATCGTATCCAATAATTCTGGAGGAGAGAAAACTCTTGTGTACGGAAAAACAGAAAAATATATAAAATCACTCGATATTGTTTATGCAAATGGCGAATATGATACTATCTGTCCTTTGAATACAGCGCAATTAAAAATAAAAAAGGATGAACAAAATGAAAGTGGTCGTATTCACCGCGAAATGTTTAATTTGATAAATGATAATTACGATATTATAAAACAAGCTAAGCCAACAGTATCCAAAAATTCAGCAGGATATTATCTTTGGAATGTTTATGACAAAGATAATGATGTTTTTGATTTAACAAAACTGATAGCTGGAAGTCAGGGGACTCTTGTCGCTGTTACCTCTGCCACTTTGTTTGGTGTAAAACCAAAAGATTATTCCAGAATGATTATAATGTTTGTGCCATCTACGACACATCTAGGTGAAATAATTCCAAAACTTTTGGAACACAAACCAGAAACACTTGAATCTTTTGACGACAATACTTTTAAAATTGCAGTTAGATTTTTCAAAGATATTGCGATTCGTATGGGTGGAAATTTATTTATGCTTGGCTTTCAATTTTTGCCAGAATTTTGGATGGCACTCACTGGTGGAGTGCCAAAAATTATTCTTATGGCAGAATTTACTGGTGATAATGAAGAAGAGGTAGAAAAACAAGCAATAGGTGCCTATGAAGATATGAAAAAGTTTGGTTTTCCTATTAAGCGTACAAAATCTGAACAGGAAGCCAAAAAATATTGGACATTCAGAAGAGAGAGTTTTAATTTACTTCGTAAACGATTAAGCGGTTATCGTACAGCTCCAACTATTGATGATATTATTGTTCATCCAAAAGATTTACCAAAATTTTTACCTGAACTTCAAACAATATTTTCAAAATATGATTTAATTTATACAGTCGCCGGTCATATGGGAGACGCTAATTTCCACGTTGTTCCACTTATAGATATACACAAGGAAGGCATTATTGATGATTTACATAGATTGATGGATGAAGTTTATGATTTGGTTATCAGTTATAAAGGTTCAATATCTGGAGAACATAATGATGGACTTTTACGTACAACTTATCTTTCAAAGATGTATCAACCAGAAATTATTAAATTATTTGAACAAACTAAAGACATTTTTGATCCAAAAAAGATTCTCAATCCAATGAAAAAAGTGCGTGGTAATAAAGAATTTTCTTGGAATCATATAGATAGAGTCTAAAAAGTTGTGTTATAATTGATTTAATATGAAGATAATTAACAGTATTTACTATTTTTTTGATAAGGTAGAAGATCTTGTCCGCGGATCATTATCTAGACATCCATTTATCTATACATTTATCGGAGGTGCCGGGGTGGTGTTGTTTTGGAGAGGTGTTTGGCACGCAGCAGATGGTTTAGAATCTTCTGGTGGATGGAATTCTATTTTGTTTTCTTCTTGGGGTTCAATAGTCATTGGAGTAGTAATATTGTTGATTACAGGACTTTTTGTATCGATGTTTATTGGAGATTCTATAATAATGTCTGGTATAAAGAAAGACAAAAAAGTTATCGACAAAACAATTGGCGAAGTTGAAGACGAAAAAACTGATATTGAAAAAGTATTAGACATAACGAAAGAAATGAAAAAAGAGATAGAGGTGTTAGAAGAAAAAGTAGCTACTTCTATACACGAAGCGAAGTAATAAAAACAGGGTCTAGACATTTATTTTTTTAAATAAATGTGCTATAATAATGTGCGTTGATGTAAATAAGAGCCCTTAACTCATATGGCGTGAGGCGGAGCCGAGAGGAAATATTGCCGCTGGTTTTTTAAAACCGGCGCGATAATATAAAATACAGTACAAGTTTTAAGTTAAGTTATGAAAATTAAATAAGGGCCCTTAGCTCATATGGTAGAGCGCCGGTTTTGCACTCCGGAGGTGAGCGGTTCGATTCCGCTAGGGTCCACAGCAGTAGAATCCGCACCTAAAAGTGCGGATTTTGCTTTGAAAAAG
>JAHFMZ010000009.1 GCA_023267555.1 bacterium | reverse complement strand
TATTTCTGGGTGAGATGGAGGTTTGTTCAGGAGTCATAGCTCTTCTTATCACATTTCCAAATTGAGATGACGAGCTGACAAACGGTACAGAGAGGCTGATCATTTTCTAGGTTTTCATACCTTTCGATTATGTCTAGTGGCCGTCCACACTTGGAGCACTTCACTGTTTTTGTTTGGAATAGGAATGGTGTCACCGGTGTTTCCTTTTGTGCATAGATACTTTTGTTCATAATAATCTCCCAGCACCTTTTACGACGTTTTAAAACAACTTACAACTAATAGTATATACCTTTATATTGTCTGTTGCCATTTTAAAAATATGTTAAAGTATATATATGTCTAGGAAAAAATTATTATTCTGTTTGTTATTTGTTTCAACATTTAATTTTTCTTTTGCTGCAACTTTTGATAAGGCTATATGGATTCCATATTGGCGAAAGACAGAAGGGGCAAGTACTACTCTTGCGAATTTAAAAAATGTGACTCAAATTAGTCCTTTTGCATATGAATTACAAACAGATGGCACATTGAAAAATGCTCTCAAGATTGAAGAGGATCCTTGGCCAAATTTAATTGCACAAGCAAAAAATAAAAAAATAAAAATTTATCCAACTATTTTGTCGTATCCACACAACGATAAAGAAAAATATATACAGTATTTATTGCTTGCTCAAAAGAAAAGCAGACAAGCTCACGTGAAAGATATCGTGGCTCTTGTTAAGAAAAATAAATTTGATGGAATAGACATTGATTATGAGGCCAAGCTTGCCGATACTCGACTATATTTTTCTGCATTTTTAACCGAGCTTTCAACTGCGCTTCACAAAGATAAAAAGCAATTAATTTGTACGGTTGAAGCTCGTACTCCACCAGATAGCAGATATGCGACAACATCACAAGAGATACTTTCTAAAGTAGAATATTCAAATGACTATAAAGTAATTGGTAAAGTTTGTGATCAAGTTCGAATTATGGCATATGACCAAGCAGGGGATGATGCTCGTCTTACTATTCACAATAGTAGTTTAGGAAATGTTTATAAACCAGTGGCGGATATTGATTGGATAAAAAAAGTAGTAACACTCGCTATGTGGGATATTCCTGCCAAGAAAATTATTTTAGGTGTTCCAACTTATGGATATAAATATGAAATAGTCCCTGCAACTGCGACTTCAACTATTTCATATTCACGTATTGGTTCTATGAATTGGAATTATGCAGATGAACTCGCTAAAAGTCTAAACATTTCGCCTGTACGAAACAGTTCTGGAGAAATTAGTTTCACTTATGCCACAAGTACGGGGGTAAATGGTGAGCAATTGGGTGGAATGAAACAATTTTTGGTATGGTATTCCGATGCGGTCGCTATTGCGGATAAAATTCGTATTGCAAAATTATACAAAATTGGTGGAGTGGCTGTGTTTAAAATTGATGGGGGGAATGATCCAAAAATTTGGGAAGTTTTGAAATAGTCATAAATTATTCTAGCTACTTTCTGCTATACTATTTTATATGGAATTCACTCTAAAACTTGAGCGTTATGAAGGTCCATATACCAAGTTGCTCGAATTGATTGAACAGAAAAAGCTTTCTATCACAGAAATTTCTCTTGTTTCTGTCGCGGACGATTATATTGCTTATATTAAATCTATTGAACAGAAAAATTTGATAGATATTTCACAATTCATTGTGGTGGCGTCGACTTTGATTTTGATGAAAGCCAAGTCACTTTTGCCGGGCGTCGTTTATACCGAAGAAGAAGAGAAACAAGTGCACGATCTCGAATACAAACTTGAATTATATGCGATATTAGCTGGAGCTTGTTCTCAAGTGCATTCTGTTTATATGAAAAGACCACTTTATAATCGTGAACATATAAAATATAAAGGTAAACCAATTTTTACTCCAGATGATAAAGTGACGGGGACAATGCTTCAGTCAATTGCATCGCTCACTCTTGCGTCTTTTGTTGTTCCAAAACAATTAGTAAAAGTTGCTGTCGAACAGGCTCTTCGTATCGAAAATGTAATTGAGAAACTTCTTGATCGTGTGCGTAAAATGCAATCTGTTACATTACAAAGTTTGGCAGACGGAGCAAAAACAATAGAAGAACGAAAAAAATTACTTATAGTTAATTTTATTGCTATGCTTGAGCTTCTTCGGGCTGGTTCGATTAATGTTGAGCAACACGAAGATAGGGGAGACATACATATTTTAGAAACTAGCACATCATAACGTGTTACAATAATAAATATATGCTCAAGAAACTTGTTACAATTCTCTTTTTATCTGGTGATCCAATGTCTGTTAATGATATTGCCAGTATTTTAAAAACAACATCAAAGGAAATAGAAGAATGTCTTCCAGAATTAAATGATGCACTCACAAGTATTGGTTTGTCACTTCTTCGAAATAACGATGGTTTATCAATAGTAACGGAGCCAGAGCAATCTTCTTTGGTGGAAGATTTTAGAAAAGAAGAATTAAAAGGAGAATTAACCCCAGCGGCACTTCAAGTGCTCACCTTAGTTGCTTATTTGGGTAATCCCACACGTGAACAAATTTCTTATATTCGTGGAGTACAATCATCACAATCAATTCGTACTCTTACTGTGCGCGGTTTGATCAATCGTAATAATGAGGTCTGCACTTTGACGAGCGAGGCGATGAAACATCTTGGTGTGACAGCTGTCAATGATCTTCCAGAATATGACTCGATTCATAAAAGTTTAAGTGAAAAATTACAAACTCGCGAAATTTAAAAATATTTTATGATTCATTATCACGCCCGCAATGATTTTATAAATCTTTCATTTGTATATGTATGTGCAATACTTGCAATTTTGATGTTGTCTCAAGTGAGTGCTCCAAAAGAATCACTTCAATTTGGCATAATTGCTCCATTACAAAAGAAACAAATATCTTCGATATATAATAATAAAGTTTTTGATAAAGTATCTGTGATAGCTAGGGCTTATGTTGTTTATGATATTGTGGACGGAAAAGTTGTTGCTTCCAAAAATATTAATGAAGTTCTTCCACTTGCTAGTCTTACAAAAATTATGACAGCAGTGACTGCGATTAAGCACCACGATGAAAGCACACAAATAAAAATTGTACCAACTAGTCTTGATGGTGATTATGATTTGGGATTAAAAAAGAATCAAATTTGGAAACTTAGTGAATTATTGAAATACACCCTTGTTTTTTCATCAAATGATGGAGCGCAAGAGATCGCAGATGGCTTGGGTGGACGCAATTCATTTGTTTCGCAAATGAATCAAGAAGCTGTGTTGCTCGGATTAACAACTCTACATTTTACACATCCTGCTGGTCTTGATGTCGATGGGAAAATAGGGGGAACCGGAACTGTGCTAGATATTGCAAAATTATTTGCTGTTGCTCATAGTCTTTTCCCAGATATTCTTGATGCTACTACAAAAAATCGCGTGACTGTAACCGCGAGTACTGGGAAAGTTATCGGTATTCCAAATACTAATCAAGAAATTATAGATTTACTTGGAGTTGAAGCATCGAAGACTGGTTTTACCAATATTGCCGGCGGGAATTTGGCTGTAATAGTAGATGTTACTGTCGGACATCCTGTTGTGATTGTAGTTCTTGGTTCTACACGTGAAGAACGCTTTTCCGATATGAAAATACTGTACAATGCGTTGTTAAAAAGTGTTAAAGATTAGTTTTGGTAGTCAACAGGAGGCCAAAAAAGATTATGATATACTATAATTTATGTTCGCACTTGACCCGTTTAAAGTACTCTTACCAGCCGTTGTTTCGTTCATTATTGGCATTATTATTGCACCCATAGTTGGGCGTTTTTTGATTAGAAATAAACTTTGGAAGAAGAAAAATGTCTTGAAAACTATAGATGGAAGAGAAGCAACTATTACTGCCTCTCTTCATAATGATGAAAAAGCTCCAGTTCCAAGATTGGGTGGTATTGTTATGTGGGCGTCTGTATTTGCGACAACCCTTTTATTTTGGACTCTTTCAAAAGTTTATCCGACAGCGGTTACAATAAAGTTAGACTTTATTTCTCGTAATCAAACGTGGTTACCTCTTATGGCTATGCTTGTGGGCGCAATTGTCGGGGGAATAGATGATTTGCTTGTTGCCGAAGCTTTTGGGAGTAAACTCAATTCATATATTGGTGGGGGACTTTCATTCCCAGTTCGATTATTTGCAGTCTCGGCTCTTGGACTTTTTGCGGGCTGGTGGTTTTATTTTAAATTGGGAGTGGATTCGGTATATATGCCATTTTATGGTCATATATATTTAGGAGGATTACTTTTTATTCTTTTCTTTGTGCTTGTGACGCTTGCTGTATTTTCTACCGGAGTGATTGATGGAATTGACGGACTTTCGGGTGGAGTTATGTCTGCGGTATTTACAGCTTATGGAATGATTGCATATGTTCACGGACAAGTAAATATTTCTGCTTTTTGTTTTGTTGTGGTTGGAGGGATTATGGCTTTCTTATGGTTTAATATTCCACCCGCACTTTTTTATCTGACAGAGACTGGAATGTTGGCGCTATCTTTATCTCTTTCAGTGATTGCTTTTTTGACAGATGCCGTAATGTATTTACCGATAATTGCGTTCCCACTTCTAGCAACAACATTATCAGTCATATTACAACTTTCTTGGAAAAAGATTTTCAAACGAAAACTATTTATTGTTGCGCCACTTCATCATCATTTTCAGGCAAAGGGATGGCCAGCAGCAAAAGTGTCGATGCGATATTGGATTGTAGCTTATATGTGTGCGCTACTCGGAGTTATTATTGCGCTAGTTAGTTAATAATTTATGTTTGATAGAGTAGACAAACCACTTCTTGTTACTATCATCATACTTCTCGTAAGTGGTCTGGTGATTTTTGGGTCTGCAGCATTAGGAGTACTTGCAATAAATGAAGCAAAATTTTATTCGGTTATTGAAACACAACTTATTTATGCTCTTATTGGTGGATCTATCGCACTTTGTGTTGGAGCTATTATTCCTCATACTTTATATCAAAAATATGCATATGTATTATTTGCATTTGCACTTTTAATCACAGGACTTGTCTTTGTTCCAATTCTTTCTAGATATCACGGAGGGGCACATCGTTGGATAGATATCGGTTCATTTTCTCTTCAGCCCAGTGAAATGTTAAAATTTTCTTTTGTTGTTTTGGTTGCATATTGGTGTGTTAAATATCGCAATTATTTTAAAAATTGGAAATTTGGTTTATTGCCGTATATTATTTCCGCAGGATTGGTATCTGCTTTACTTTTGGCTCAACCAGATTTTGGTACATATATAGTTATTATGGTTGCATCTTTTGTCACTTATTTTGTTGGTGGAGCCCGAAGAAAACATATTTATGCACTTGTATTAGTAGGATTACTTGGATTTGGAGCATTGATTATGGTTCGTCCATATATGTTGGAACGTATCAAAACTTTTGTTAATAACACTCACGATCCACGGGGTTCATCTTGGCAGCTTAATCAATCTCTTATTGCTTTGGGTAGCGGAGGACTTACCGGTCGAGGATTGGGTCAAAGTGTACAAAAGTTTAATTATTTACCAGAACCGATAGGGGATTCGGTTTTCGCCGTTTTGGGTGAAGAGGTTGGTTTTATTGGAGTAATATTTCTCCTTATATTATATGGTATAGTAGGAGTAAGAGGATATATTATTTCAAAGTATTCTTCTTTTCAATTTGGCAGATTATTAGCTATTGGAATCACTACAATTATTCTTGCACAAGCAACTTTAAATATTGGTTCTATGCTTGGAATTTTGCCACTCACGGGGGTGCCTCTGCCGCTGGTTTCTCACGGAGGAACGGCGCTTATGGTTGCATTATTTGAACTCGGAGTACTTCTTAACATTTCTAAAACTACTAACAACTACGTATGAAAATCGTTATTACAGGTGCAGGAGGAGGACACTTTTATCCGTTGATTGCGGTTATAGATCGTATGCGTAAGGAAGCGTTTATACAAAAAATAATTCCACCAGAAGTTTTTTTCTTTTCTGATAAACCATATGATGAAAAAGCATTATTTGAAATGCAAATAAAATTTGTGGCTATTCCTGCCGGTAAACTTCGTTTATATCCATCATTTGAAACCGTTACAGATATTTTCAAAACTATATGGGGATGTGTTACGGCTGTTTTTAAACTTTATGTTGTCTATCCAGATGCAGTTTTTGCAAAAGGAGGTTATGCCAGTTTCCCAACTTTATTTGCAGCACGTTTACTTTCTATTCCAGTTGTCGTTCACGAAAGTGATACTGTTCCAGGACGCACAACCAAGTGGGCAGGAAGATTTGCCTCTCGTGTCGCGCTTTCATACGAAGAAGCTGCACCATTTTATCCAAAAAATAAAACAGCAGTAACTGGTCAACCGATACGTGACGCACTTTTACCCCCAGAAAACTATGAACGCATTTACGGTGGGAAAGAAAGACCTGTAATTTTAATTTTGGGAGGTTCACAAGGAAGCCAGACAGTAAACGATGCTATGCTTCGAGTTATTCCAGAACTTCTTTTGAAATATGATATCGTTCATCAAGTTGGAACTCAGAATCTTGCTGCAATGAAAGAAGTCACGACTTCAATTTTGAAAGATAATAAATTTAAAGAACATTATTTTATAGATGGTTGGATTGATGTCAGTATTTTTTATCCAAAAGTAGATATGGTTATTACTCGTGCCGGATCGGCAATGTTTGAAATGGTGTTATGGCAATTGCCAATGCTTGTGATTCCGATTAGTGAAAAAATAAGTCGTGATCAACGTAGCAATGCATATGCTATGGCTGGTCGTGGAGTAGCTACGGTGCTTGAGGAAAATAATATTGCCCCATCAATTGTTATTTCAGAAATTGCGCGCATTTTGGACAATAAAGAAAATTATACAAAGATGTCACATTTAGGAGTAAATAAATTTGAAAGTTCCCGTACAGCTGCAACTACTATTGCTCGCGAACTCATACGCATAGGTTTAAGTCATTCATAATATTATGTCATCACAAATCGTCACACGCTTCGCTCCATCACCAACAGGATTTATGCATGTTGGCGGTGTTCGTACTGCACTGTACGCATGGGCATGGGCCAGAAAAAATAATGGCAAATTTATACTTCGAATTGAAGATACTGACAAAGCTCGCGAAGTAGAAGGTTCAATTGAACATATAATGGAATCGCTAAAGTGGTTGGGAATAACATGGGATGAAGGTCCAGATATTGGAGGTATAAATGCTCCTTATATTCAATCACAACGATTGGAAAGTTATAAGAAATACGCAAATATTTTGATAAAAAAAGGTCTCGCATATCCCGACCCTTATTCTGAAGAAGAAGTTACTACGTTTCGTAAAAAAGCGGAAGAAGAAAAACGTGCTTTTTTGTATCGCGAGTATAGACCAAAAGTTTTTGATGAATGGGATGGAACAAAACCGCTCAGATTTAAAGTTCCAAACATAAAAGAATATACTTGGTCAGATGCTGTTCGCGGAGAAATGAGTGCAGGAGTTGAGGCTCTCGATGATTTTATCTTAATTAAAAGTGATGGTTATCCAACTTACAATTTTGCACACATTATTGATGATTACGAAATGGGGGTGACACATGTTATGCGTGCGGATGAATTTATCGCATCAACTCCAAAGTTTTTATCTTTGTATGAAGCCCTAGATTTTGTCCCTCCAGTTCTTGTAACTTTGCCACCAATTCTTGGTGAAGAGGGGAATAAAAAATTAGGCAAACGCGACGGAGCCAAAGATATTTTGGAATATAAAGAAGAAGGTTATTTGCCAGAGGCAATGTTGAATTTTTTGGCTTTTTTGGGATGGAATCCAGGAGGAGAAAAAGAAATTATGACACCAAAAGAAATCACAGAAAGTTTTTCTCTTGAGAAAATTCACAAAGCTGGTGCGATGTTTGATGAAAAGAAACTTTTGTGGATGAACAAAGAACATATACGTCTTCAATCATCTGATACACAACTACAAACTGTAAAATCCTATATGAAAGATTATTCTGATGATATCTTAAATAAACTTCTTCCAACAATCATAGACCGAATATCAACTTACGGAGAATTATCTTCTATCGAAACATCCGAGTTTCGCTTTTTCCTTAACCGACCAAAAGTAGATATCGAAAAAGTAATTTGTAAGGACACTGGAAAAGATGAAGCCAAAAAACATTTAGAAGCTGTGAAAGAAATATTAAAAGATGCAGACTTTTCATCTGTTGATGCAATTAAAAAATTGATTATGCCATATGCTGAAGAGCACGGAAAGGGGAATGTTCTTTGGCCACTTCGTATGAGTTTATCTGGTCAGGAAAAATCTGTTGACCCATTTACTATTTGTTATGCACTTGGTAAAGACGAAACTATCGCACGCATTGATACTGTCTGTAATAAAATTGATTCATAGTTTTTTATGTCATTACGCTCTTTTTCTTCTGTAATTATTGTAAGTATATTATTTTTACAAATATTTATTCCTAGTCTTTCTTATGCAGAAACAGCGGATCAATTACAGGCTAATTTGGATTCTCTCTCAACTCAAATACAAGCACTGGATAAAGAAATAAAAGAATATAATACAAAAATTGGACAAACTCAAGGTCAAGCAAAAACTTTAAAACAAGCCCTTGTGACTCTTGAACTTAATCGTGCAGCTTTAGCAAAAGAAATCAATCGTACCAAATTGCGTATTTCTGAAACTCAAATAAATATTACAACAACTCAAACTCAAATTGGAATAACAGAAAACATACTTACTAAAAATAAAAATGCCCTTGCTGAAACATTACGAAGTTTAGTGAACAGGGAACAGACAGTACCACCATTTGTCGCTGTCCTATCAAAGGGGTCACATCTTTCTGATGCCTTAGATCTCCTTAAACGTGGGGGTGACGTTTCTCACGCTATTGATGAAAAGGTTAGAAATCTAGTTGAAGCCAAAACTACTTTGGCAGAAGAAAAAGCAACATATGAATCTAAAAAGAAAACACTTGAAAATTTAAACAGCACATTGACCGGACAAAAATCTTTAGTAGAACAAACCACTAAAGATAAAAACACCCTTCTTATTCAAACTAAAAATAAAGAAAGTGAATATCAAAAATTATTAGCAGATAGACAAAAGAAAAAAGATGCTTTGGAAACTGAAATGTTAGATGTTGAATCACGTCTTCGTGTTATTGTCGATTCCAGTAAACTTCCTTCAACCGGGAAGGGAGTTCTTAAATATCCAGTTGATAATGTGATTATTACGCAAACTTTTGGTAACACGCCTTTTGCAAGCAAGAATCCACAGGTTTATAACGGCTCTGGACATAATGGTATAGATTTCGGTGTAAAGATCGGCACACCTATTTATGCTGCTGCTGCTGGTACAGTTCTTGGTACAGGTAATACAGACACTGGATGTGTGGGCGTGTCATACGGAAAATGGATACTTATTCGTCACGCAAATGGGCTCACCACACTTTATGCTCACTTGTCAGTACCACAAGTAAACGCCGGAGATACAGTTTTGACAAAACAACAAATAGCTCTGTCTGGTAACACTGGTTATAGTACTGGCCCACATTTACATTTCACTGTTTACGCTTCCGACTCGGTCCATATCTCTGGTCCGACAGAATATAAAAGTAAAGTGTGTGGCACATATATGATTATGCCACTCGCACCAAAAGAAGGTTATCTTAATCCTCTTAGTTATTTATAAAATAGGGGACTTGGGTAGGGGATAGTAATCTAGTATAATTAAAATATGATTTCACTCACCGCCCCTGCTTTTCTCGTAATCGCATTCTTTGTATTTTTGATTGGTTTAGTAACAGGGATATCTTACATTATATTTAGAAAATAATATGCTCACATTTACCAATCAAGCACTCGCATTAATATTGTTCACAGTTTTACTCGCAGGAATTGTTGTTGGTATTTGGACTATGTTAAACAAGGTTAAATAACTCTTGTGTCGTAAAAGATATATTGTGCGACATTAAGCATACAGAAGACCCCTGCCAAAATAAGAGCTTTTGCAAAATAAGTATTACAAACAACAAAATAAATAATTAATAATTATTTTAATTCCCTCGCCCACCATCACTGGTAAGTGAAAATATTTTTTTGTGTCACCTATTATTTAATTATTAGTTAACAATTACTTCCAGCTACAAATCCGGTCGTCCAGCAAAGTTGCAAACTATATCCACCGGACGGTCTATCAATATTTAAAACATCACCTACTATGTAGAGATTTGGCACTAAACGTGATTGCATCGTTTTAAAATCAATTTCAGTGAGAGTTACTCCACCAGATGAGACAATTGCTTTCTCTTTTCCAAGTAAACCTTTTACGTGAAGTGGAATTTCTTTCATCTGCTTTGTTAGCTTTATACGATCTTCACTACTTACACTGTGACAAAAAGTTTCACCATCGATACCCGTTAGTTCTAATATTACAGACACGAGTGTTGAAGGTATAAGTTGTCCCAAAACATTTTTTAATTTCTTATTACTTTCTTCAACAAGAATATCTTGCAAATTTTGTTTGAGCATTCTATTGTCTTTGGCTGGAAATAAATCAATCGTAATGGTCACGTCTCCATATTTGAGCAATTCACCAATGTCTTTACTCATATTGAGTACCGTCGGACCACTGATACCAACGTGAGTAAAAAGTATTTTACCTTTGTGTGATTCTTGTTTTTGATTATTTTGAAAGGTAGTGAGCTTGATATCAGTTAATGTTGTACCACTTATTTTTTTCACCCAAGTATCATTTAGAGCCACAGGTACCAGTGCGACGTCATTTTCTATGATCTTATGGCCTAATTTTTTGAGCCAAGTAAAACCTTCACCAGTAGATCCAGTTTCTGGACGTGATGTCCCTCCTGTTGCCAAGACACAAGACTTGGTGTAAATTTTATTTCCACTTTTAGTTTGTATAATAATTTCCCCAGTATCTTTTTTGATGGTGATACCACCGACAATACTACTCTTTCGTATTTCTACGTTTCCTTCCTTCATATATTTATACAAAACATCAAAAACAGATTGTGATGAATCTGAAACTGGGAATACACGACCTTCGTTTTCTTCTTTTGTTGGCATTCCTCTGTCATTAAAAAATTTAATAGTATCCGTTACATCAAATTGTGAAAAAGCTGAAAATAAAAATTGATCATTTCCTTTATACTTCGAAAGCATTTCTCTGGTATTGGTTTTATTGTTTGTCACGTTGCAACGTCCTCCGCCAGTAATCAAAAGTTTTTTACCAAGGTCGGTATTTTTTTCAAGAAGAAGAACTTTTTTGCCACGTGACCCCGCTTTCCCAGCTGCCATCATTCCTGCCGCTCCACCACCAATGACTACTACATCCCAAATTTTTTCTTGAGAATTAGAGTTCATATTATATATTTTGTTTATTCCATTCGTACATCACAACAGCAGCTGCATTTGAAGCATTTAATGATTCACAAAGAGCGTTCGTTTTTATTGAGAGTTTAAAATCGCATATCTCAAGTGTTTTCATTCTTATACCATCGCCTTCTCCACCGATTACCAATATTGTTGGAGTGTCAAACTTTGCATTATGTAATTGTGTGTCGCCTTCCATAGATAAACCATAAGTCCAGAAACCTTCATCTTTTAATTTTTTGAGCGTAGTATTTATGTTGCCGATTTTTACTATTGGGATAGCAAATGTCATACCAGATGAAGTTTTTATTACGGTGCCATTTATTTGAGTTTGAGAATGTTCGCCAATGAGTATTGCACTCGCTCCAAAAGCGACAGCACTACGTATAATAGCTCCGACATTATGTGGATCTTGTAATTCATCGAGCAATATAAAAAGTGGATTTTGAGAAGTCTTTTTAGTCTGTTCTAAAACTGTTTCAAGTGAAGTATAAAGTGTTTTTTCGTTCAATAAAGCACAAACTCCCTGGTGAACAGTATTTTTGCCCACCATACTTTCTATTTCGTCAAAAGTGACTATTCCATAGGCTAATTTATGGGTTTGGACGTCACTTATTACTTTTGGGTCTTCACTGGCCTGCTTGGTCAAAAATAGCCTTTCTAGGGGCATTTGTTGTCCCCTTTTTGCAGCTAAAAGAGCCTCGTGTAAAGGATTCTTGCCATAAAGATAGACTTTCTCTGACATAATCTAGACATTATAGCATATTTATTGTAATTTAGATATTTAAAAAAGTGATAGTTAATTGCAAAATTGTAGCGAATGATACCCATAGCAAGTATGGAATATTTACATAAGCAACCCATTTATATTTTTTAGATATTTTTATTATTCCCCATATTAAAGTAATAAATACAAGCAAAACATCAATTGATGCCAGTGGTAGATTCTTCAAACCAAATTGTATATATGTAAATGATAAATTAAATATGAGATTTAAAATAAACGGTAATAGTATATTAAAAGAAATTTTTCCTTTTAAGTATTTGTATAATACATATCCAAATGATATTGCAATTATTATATAAAGTATTGTCCACACTGGCGCAAATACAAAAGCTGGTGGGGCCCAAGTTGGTTTTATAAGTTCTAAATAACTTGTGTAGGTATTCATTAATTTAATATTAACACATAAATATTGAAATATTTTTTTGTATTTCACATTATAAAAGAATAGGAGTATAATAATTTCGGAAATTTGTACAAAGCACAACAGACCGTAAAACAATCATAAGTTGGAGGTTAGAGAATGGAGCTGGTACAAGTACAAGGACGATTAAAAGGTGGCCACAACAACGGTCCTTACAAAACAACAAAACATCACAGAAAACCAGAAAGTCTCGGTGGTGATTGTAGTCCTAGAAATATTTCGTCAGTCCCTCGTTATCAACACGAAGCGTGGCATCTTTTGTTTGACAGCTTGCCAGCAGAACAAATGTTTGTTAAGTTTTTATTTTTTCTAGATATCTTTGGCGTAAATACAATGATGCCAGAGTTTCAAACTAGACACGCTAAAGCGTGGGTTCGTACCAAAAAATCACGAATAAAAAAACAACAAGCGTGGATTTATTTGTTTGGTGATCTTGATGTGGAAGAAATCGTTAAGATTATCAATACTGTTTGGATTGATCCTGATTACAAATTCATAATTCGCGTTGAGCGAGTAAAAAGAATTAGACTAGTAGCCTATTCTAGAAGTGTGAAAATAAAACACTGTTGATGGCTATAAATGGAAGACCTCGTCTTCCATTTATTTTTTTATTATATACATATCTTGATTGAATCCACCGATGCCCACAGACTCAGTTTGTTTGTCGTTATTAATAATCCATTCATATGGACGACAGTGTATACACCCACCTTCTTTTGTAACGGAGTCATATTTTCCTTTTGGACATACAAATATTTTTTCTTCCCCTTCTCTTTTAGACAGACGACGTGCTTCTTTTACACGAAGAGCAATTTCAAAAACATCACGATATGCAGTATCTGCATCGGGTAATTCTTTTTCAACTATTTTATCATTTTCTAAATACCAATAACTTGCTTTAGTCACTTTGCGTTTTTGTAGGGCGTTACAAAGTAATAAATAAATTGGGAGTTGTAACGAACTTTCACTTTCTTCTTTTTTCCCAGTTTTGAAATCAATGATATGAAGCGAATCGGTTTCTGGTAAATATTCGATCCAGTCTACTAGCCCGTTTAAAATAATATTATGATCCTCGCTTAAATAAAAATTACAAGGCATCGTATCGCGTTTGAGCTTGATACATTTGTTGGTCAAGAAACGCGGATCTTTGGTTACGTTTTGTAACATTTCTATTCCACGAGATTTAAATTCTTGCTCTTCTTCATTTGAAGTAAAACCCCCTTTCTTACCAGATACTTTTTGCCACACTTCATCAAACCATTTTAATAGATCACGATTCATACGAGTGTCGGCTGGATATTCAGCTAGACCTTCTAATACTTCGTGTACAGTTATGCCAAGAGACATATGTGGATTTACAATAGATATTTTATGCCCAGTTTTTGGGTTTTTGTACATATTGTGCAAATAATATGAACGAGGACATTTAAGAAAATCACCCATAGACGAATGAGAAACCCATACAGCACTGTATTTATCTGGCATATATAAATTATTATACACTTAAGTTTTACAAAATGATAAAAATGAGATAGATTAAAGGTAATTAAGGTTCTTTTGGAGATTGTAATATGGTTATCAAAACACAAAGTTTGGCTGATATGATTGCCAAAATGGTTGTCGTAAACAGAAACGAAGTTCCGGTGAAAGAAATCAAAGTGCCGGACACAAAGAAGTTGAATACCGAAAGTCTCACGAGAATTTCGGTGATACTCGCTCTCAAGCGGGTCGTCAGCTTTTGTGAACTGCATCTCTCTTTGCCTGGAACAAATTTTGACACGGCTATGCTGGAAAGAGGCAGAGTCATTGCGCTTAGCTCGCTTAACTATTTTCAGGCGGATGAAGAATTGGAAGATTTACCAATCAACCTTTTTCTTCCTGATTATTACCGGCACATTATTCTCAATTTGGCTGACATTAAGGTGGAGACTATCAGTGATTTTCTTTCTCATTGGCAGATGGCTACCGAACGGGCAAAGTTGAGGCGAGCGTGGAGTATCTCCGTTGGAGGGAAAAAGCATCCGATTTTTCTGGAAGCTCTTCTTCCGCGAAATAGAAAAGAAATGTATGGTAATAATTAGGCCACCCTTCATATAGGGTGGCCATTTTTATTGTTGTTATTAAGTTTGTAGAGTTTTACAAATTTCTGTTCTTATATCTTTTCCAAGAGTTTCAGAAAAACTAACCAAAAGTCCATTGGCGTGCCTAGACAAATCTAACGGATGACGAGCTCTAACTTCGAGAAGAATTTCTTCCTTAGAGGCTAGTATGAGTTCCCCCCAAAATATCCAACGTTTACGAAATTTTTCTACTTGCTGTATGATTCTTGCTACAATTTCTTCTTCGTGTCTATATTTGTTTATGACATTACACCAGTAGTAAATTCTTTGTTCTGGGAAAAAATTACCTCTAATTAATTTTATTTTTTTGTCTAAATCATCTGGGCACAAGCAAGATTCAAATTTATTTTTTTTCATTGAGGTCTCCTTGGAGATGTAGAACCAAGAACAAGCTTAATTAATATTATTGCGCTTGTCGTGTTGTGTGTCAATGAATTAAATAGTTTTTGTTATCAAATCTTTTTCAAATTCTTTTATACCTTCTAATGTTTGTGAATAGTTTGTAGTATCTGGGAAATCAAGCGTAATTATTTTTTTGTATACAGCTACAACTAGTTTTTTAAAATCTCCCAATTCATTATTTATTTCTTTGTCATCAAATGAAAGTGATAATTCTTGTATTTTATTTTCTACTTCTTCTTCTACAAACTCAAGCACACCATTTTTTACTGTGTGAGTATTATAATCACGTGAATTTTCGACAAGTATTTTGTACATCATAAGCTGATATCGATAATGATGTAATTTTATTTCATCGTAATCACTTTGTTTTGCTTCGTCCCAAGCCCCGAAGCCTTTGCCAGTTTTCAAATCTATAACGGTCCAGTTGGAATCTTTATCTGTTATGACTTTATCAATTTTGCCATTTAATAATGCCCCATCTATGGTTACAGATTGTTTGGAAAAATTTATTTCTACTTGAGCCCCTAGTTTAATCTCATCTTTTTTTAATTCATAATAACGTGTAAGAATTTTTTCTCCACGCGTACGCAATTTTTCTTCTTCAAAATCTTGCAAGCGCCCATACTTTAATTCTTTTTTAAATGATTCAATTATAGTTTCTAATTTCGGTAATTTTTTATCTCTACGAGCTAATATGTGAGCATCTTCTAATGCTTTATGTATTGCTGTACCATACACACTACTTGCAGTCTTGGCTTGTGGAAAACGAAGTAGATTTTGTTCTAAAAACATCATCGGCCCACCTTTGGTCAAATCTAGAAAATTATTTAAATGAGTTGGTGAAAGCATATATCCTTCTATAACTTTTTGTAATAACGCTTTCTCGTCTTTTGCAAATGGTGGAATATGATAAATTTGTAGTCCTTCGGTCAAAAGTCCAGATGAATTTATTTCAGGTTTTTTATCATCTGTATCCGGAAGCGTACTTGCTGATAAAAATCTAAGTGGACTTTTGTGATGGGTTATATATAAAGTATGACGCGCACGTGTGAGAGCCACATAAAATAGTCTAATGAAATCATCTTCATTATCTCCAGCACTTGAAAGTGGAAGATTGATTGGGAATGAAAGTTTATTCCCTTTAGATTTTCCTGCCCAAATAGCGTCATTTACAGAAACAATAAAAACATAAGAAAATTCGAGGCCTTTTGCGCCGTGGGAAGTGAGTAATGACACAGAGTTTTCATTGTGTGCGAAAGGTGTCTCGTTAATGAGTGGAATATTATATGAAGTATGAATATCTACAAAATTACCAACGTCATTAACTTTTAAAGTCTCCCCTTCTTTATATTCACGCAAAGTGTGCATAAATACACGAAGTGACGAAAGGAAATGAATATATTCACTCGCATTTTCTTTGAAAGCATTTTTTCCGAAATAATATTCTTTATATGGTGAAGTAAATGATGTAGAAAGTTTGACTGATGAAGAGAATGGCACATCGCTATCATCATCAGGAGATTCTTTTGTGAGAGGAATATCTTTACTGCCAATTAGTGTATCTAGAATAATTTCTAGTGGAGTAGTTTGAGAAGCTACTCCGAGTTCTATCAAAAATTCTGCCAAATCTTTTATATATTTATTTTTACTTTGTTGCATCGCAGAAAGCCAACTGATATTTTCACGTTTGGCGTGTTCTGCAACTTGCCAGATATCAATGCGATTTAATTTCCAAAATGGAAAAGCAAGTATTTGTGGCAACAAATCATCACGTTCAAATTCTTTTGCACCAATCGTTGCGAGTAAACGACAAAGCATTATTAATTCTTTTACGTGACGCTCATCAAACACATTTTCTTTTCGCATATATGTGTAAGGTATATGCAGTGAATCAAGATATGGAAGTAATGTGATTAATTGTTTATGTTCTCGCGCAATCAAAGCTATTTCTTTGGCTTCGACTTTTGCTTTTAACAATCTTGCAACTTCTTCCGCAATATAGGCACATTCTTCTTCTTGAGTAGAAAATGCCAAAGTATGTATTTTTCCATTTTCTAATTTTGTATTTTTTGCAATTAAATCTTTACGGATTTCTTTGTAATTGGTTTCTAGACGATTCACTCCTTGTAATACTATAGCTCGTGCAAAGTCTAATATTTTTTGTGTAGAACGATAATTTTCGGTGAGGACAATAACTTCTACATCTTTATATAATTCTTTGAAACTATGTATATTTGAAATTTCTGCACCTTGAAATTTATAAATTGCTTGATCATCATCCCCCACCACGCAAACATTTGGGTGGCCTTCGTGTACAGGGTTACTTGATATTGCTTTCACCAAAGACAATTGTGCATTATTGGTATCTTGAAATTCATCTACCATTATGTATTGATAAAGTTCTTCCAATTCTGTGCGTAGTGTCACATTTTTATTTAATGCTTCTACAACCTGAAGTATCATATCTTCATAATCAAAAACACCATTTTTATAAAGTGCGTCTTGATATGATTGATAAATTTCTACGAGCGCAAATAATTTTGGAAGTGCAAGAAAATCTTTAAATACACGTTTGCCATTTTCATCTTTACCAGTGTAATTGGTTTTCCATTCTGAAAGTGGCGTAGTTTTTTCTGATTGCTCGGCGCTCTCTATCGCGTGTTCTATACTTTTCGCATACATTTTGCTTAAATTTGTATCAACTTTATTAAACTCTTTTTTCATCGTTTCAAATGACGCAAAAGCATCTTTACCAATTCTTTCAGGAAGATGTTTTGCAAGTATTAAATTTATTTCTTCAAAAGAGTTTTTATTTTCTTCTAATATTTCTTTGAATCTTGTGGGAGTGAGTCCCCCTTTTTTAATATCTTTGATTCTGGTTTGGCATTCTTTTAAATAAGCATAACCACGTTCAGAATGAAATCCACCCAAAATATGTTTGTGCGGAAGTCGTTCAAATATTTTTTCAAGTATTTCACTTTGAACCAAATCACTCGCTGGTCTGAAATGTGTTGCAGAGAAAAAGTATTCTGGATATCTACTGATGATATCCGTACAAAATCCGTGAAAAGTATAAATTGCTACACGATAAGCATCAGCTCCGATCAAAGTTTCCAATCGCTCTCGCATATTTCTTGCTGCTGTTTCGGTGAAAGTTAAACACAAAATATTTGAAGCACGGGCTGTGCCTTGTTTTAAAATATTCCCCACTCGAAGTGAGAGAAGTTCTGTTTTACCACTTCCTGGACCGGCTATAACCATCACAGGGCCATCTGTTGTGTCTACGGCGTGTTTCTGTGCGACGTTTAATACTTTATAACGATCTTCAAATGTTGGAATATTTTTATCTTGCTTCATAAGAAATTACAAGCTTTTCTAATTCTCGGGTAGAGAGTGATAATTTTGATACAAGTATATTATCTTTGGATAACTTTTCTTCAATAATTAAAAGTACCTGTTGATGAAACCAAAGTTTATTACGAAGACTGGAATGAAAGCGGGAAAGAAATTCTTCTTGCTCGTGAGTTATACCAAAAATAAGGCTGTCTGTATTGTGTAATTTATCACTAGCAGAAACCATAGCACTTTCTTTTCCACCAGAACGAAGATTATTTAAATAAGATTCTTTGCGAAACAGCCAAGGTAATTGATCTTCTTCTGCTTTATTTGCATCCAATGGTTCGGTCACGTGTTTTACAATTTCTGCTACACGTGCACCACAATCAGCGACAAGATTTTCGTAAGTGTAATTTGGCGCATCTTCAAGTGCATCGTGCAAAAGACCGGCCATAATAATTTCTTCATCGTCGGTTGCTTCACTCAGAATCATTGCTACTGCAACTAAATGACTGATATAAGGAGTGTGTTCTTTATCTTTTCTAACTTGATCACGGTGTAGGCGTGAAGCTAGTCTTAATGCTTCGTTAATTTTAGGAGTGAAATTCATATGGAACAGTATAGCAGAGACAGATATTGGGTAGTAAATGTTAGATTTTTAATTGATATGATTTATATTTATAGGTATTGACAAATATGTATATTCGTAGTATAATAAAGATTGAGTTGTTTTTGTTAATTAATTTTGATTCTGGAGAAAAAACTTATGAATAGCGCGCAAACATATGATGGTGCCAAGGCTATCAGCTCCAGTTTTTCCCACCCAATCGCGGTGGATGTGAACTGGATGCTCGTATCAATCGCAGCTTTGGCGCTGGTTGCCATACTGCTCGTTTGTTCCCGTTATTTTCGGCGAATGAAAGTGAAATCCGAAAAGTAAACAAGAAAAGAATTTCGATTGTTGCAAAAAGCCCCTAGATTTTTCTGGGGCTTTTTTATTTTAATTATTTTGCAACCACCTTCTTTGGTTTCTTTTTTTCACGTGTTCCGTGTTGTTCTTTTTTTGCCATATGTTTATTTTTGATTATTATTAGAGTATACACGCAATATTTGCTTGTGTTTTGTGGATAGGTAATTGACCTTTACAAGGCATAGGTCGTTTGTTATATTGAGAAAGTTCTCGGTGGTTTGATGCGGGTCGATGGCAAGGCGTTACTACGAGGGCGGACAAGGTCATTTCTAGGAGAATTTTAATGGCCTCGCCCCAACCACTGTGACTTATCCCTCCTCCCCGATAGGTTTGTGGCGTAACGAAACCCGATTTTTCCATCGAGAACACTACTTCGCACAGAAATTGTGCGATTTATTTTTGGCAAAGTTTTGAAAGAATACGACCAGATTTTTGTGCTTCTTCTTGATTATTAAAATACATTCTATTTTTTGCAGTTATAATATTTGATCCTTGGCACCAAGAAAATGTATAAGTCGTCCCTTTTATACTGGCAAAAGGTCTAGAGTCGGTGGCTGATATTTTTTCCTGATTAATATTAGAACGCAAATAAGATACCGGAATTTTTGATTTTATTTGATAATCATATAAATATACAGTAAAACCTAAAATTAAAATTGTAGTTATCGAAATACTTAATATATTTAACTTAGTCAGTCTGCTATTGATTCTTTTCAAATAATCTTGTATACTATGGACTATTATATTCATATTTTCAGTATAAGCTATGGCAACAAGAAAAGCCGCTGGTTCGGCAAAAAACCTAACAGACAGTAAACCAAAGTATCTCGGTACTAAACTTTATGCTGGAGAAACAGCAACCGCTGGGGCTATTATCGTGCGTCAACGTGGCACAAAGATTATGGCAGGAAAAAATGTTGGTCTTGGACGTGACCACACTTTGTTTGCTCTTAAGGGAGGCAAAGTTTCATACAGTGAACGAAGAATGAAACATTTGGATGGGTCAATCAAAAGAAAGAAAGTCGCAAATATTGAATAAAATTAAAACCAATCGCAATACTGGTTTTAATTTTTATAGAAAAGAGAGTGTTCGTTTTCAATTAAGATTTTTTCTAATTCATTCCAAAGTGGGAGTAGTTCTGGTGCGAGAGTTATCTTCCCCTTTTTATTTTTAATTAACATAGTAAGAGTAACTTTTTTTTCTTTCCACATTTTCCCACCATCTAAATAAAGTTGTAATATTGGATGGATTTTATCCAAAACGTAAACAAAACGACTTTCGTCATCTTTTCTTTCCTCGTAATTTTTTATTGTCGTGTGTAAATCTTCAAATAATGGAAATTCTTTTAATATTTGTAAGCGAGCAGATTCTTCTTTTTTATGTTTATTGTCGTGGTCTAGTTGATTTTCAGAGTATATATAAGTATCTCCCGCATAAACTTCGACAAGATCGTGTATCAAAGCATATTTAATCACTAAATCTTTGTTTAAATTAAAAGAATTACTAGATAATATATACCAAGCTAGCAGTGCTAGCTGGTAGCTATGCTCTGCATCATTTTCTAGTTTATTATTTCCAGTATGATAAAGAACTCTTTCCACTTCCTGAAACTTATTTAGAAGTTTTGTAAATTCTAATATGTCCGATAAATTTAATTTTGACATATTATTTTACTTCAATCATTATTTTTTCTTTTTGTGCTCCCTGTTTTAATTCTATTATATGTTCACCAATTGATTTTATTTGTGTAGAAATAATAATTTGTTTTGGATCAATTGAAAAATTTGTTGTCTTGAAAATAGCATCTGCGATATCAACTTCTTTTATTTGAGCAAACAATTGACCTTTTTCGTCGTGTTTTTTGCCAGTGATAATAATTTTTTCATTACGAAGTTTATCTATTAATTGCACGAAAGTATTAACAGCTAATTCTTTTTTATGTTTTTGAGAGTCTTCTTTTGCTTTCCATTTGGCGAGCTCACTTGGAGTTGCTTGTACAGCTAATTCTTTTTTAATTAATACATTTATCGCGTATACATCGGCCACTTCTTTTATTTCTCCCCTTTTGCCTAATTTTGCCGTATCTTTTAGAAGAATAATTTTCATTTGTAGATTATAACAAAAATAGAAGGTAGAGAACAGAACGCAGAAAGTAGATACTGGCACAGCGGTAGGTGTGCCGTATCTGCATTATCTGCTCTCTACATTCTTCTTTCTGCTATCTAGTCTTTACTACTTCAATTGCTTTTAAGAGCTGTGTGTCTATTGCTTTACCATCTTTTCCTTTTGGTATTGTGCTTGTAGCGGCAAGAGCTTCTACGTCAGGTTTAATTCCACCCATAGAAATATTTAATCCATTTGGTGTATACCATTTCGCAATAGTTACTTTGAGTGAAGATCCATCATCATAATTAACAAGTTCTTGAACAGATCCTTTGCCGAAAGATTTTTCACCAACTAATTTGGCTACACCTTGATCCTTCAATGCTCCGGCCATTATTTCTGAAGCTGAAGCCGAACCACCGTCAATCAATACTACTATTTTTGTTCCATCTGGGATGCCAGTTTTGCCGGTACTTCTATGACTAATAGTTACTTCATCTATACCTTGCTTTTCACTCACGATTATTTGCCCATCTTTTAGGAAATAACTGGAAATATTTACAGCAGACTCAAGGTAACCACCTGGATTACCGCGCAAATCTACTACCATATATTTCAATCCTGACATCACGAATTCGTTTATCGCTTTGTTAAACAAATCTGGAGATTCAGCCGAGAAGTTATAAAGATGAATTACAAACACTCCATTTTTCTTTTCTGTATCTAATGTTGGAACTTTTATTTCTTTGCGGGTGATAGTGATGTCAGATGTTGTTTTTGACCCAGAATGAATAACTGTTATTTTAACTTGTGTATCAATTGGTCCGCGAATAAGATTAACTGCACTATCTGATGAGAGTCCAATCATATTTTTACCATCTACAGCGGTAATTATATCTCCCGATTTGATACCAGCTTTCATTGCTGGAGAATCTTTGAGTGGAGAAATAACTGTGATATTGCCATCTTTCATTCCGACATTCATTCCGACACCACCGAATGAACCTTTTACGTCCTCAGCAAAATTTTTGGCTTCTTGTGGAGGGAAAAATATTGTATATGGATCTTTATAACTATCAACATAACCTTTTATCATTCCATATTCTAATTCTTTGGCCGTAGGCAAAGTGGAGGAAGCCTTCCAAAAAATAAATTTTTCGCCAAGTGTTGCTTCTACTTGACTCAAAAGTTCGCTATCAAATTTTCCATCTGAAGCATAAGAAGTTGTACCCATTGCATTCCCAACCAAGAAACCAAGAGCAAAGAGTCCGAAAATAAATGTTCCGATTCCGATACTGCGAATAATAGTTTTGTGAGTAATTGGTAATTTTTTGTTCATATATTAATAAGCATTATACAACGTTTTTGTGATAGAATGAAAGTAATAGTCAGGAATTATTTTTTGACTGATATGTTATGTCTGCTGAGATACGATTATATAATACAAAATCACGTCAAATAGAAAATTTTAAACCCATCATTCCAAATGAGGTAGGTATTTATTCTTGTGGGCCAACAGTTTATCATTATGCACACATTGGAAATCTTCGAGCTTATGTTTTTGCAGATGTTCTTCGTCGATTATTTGTGTCGGCGCGTTATACAGTTAAACATATCATAAATATCACCGACGTCGGACATCTTACAGGTGATGACGATACAGGAGAAGATAAATTACAAAAAGGCGCACGTCGCGAGGGAAAATCTGCGTGGGATATTGCAGATTTTTATACAAAAGCATTTATGAAAGATATTGATGCACTTGGAATCCCCACTAAAGAATATATTTTCCCTCGTGCTACTGATCATATAAACGAACAAATTGCTCTTATAAAAACTTTAATTGAAAAAGGTCACGCTTATACAATCACTGACGGAATTTATTTTGATACTAATACATTTCCAGCTTATGCCGAGTTTGCTCATTTAGATGTGGAAGGATTAAAATCTGGTGCTCGTGTGGAAGAAAATAAAGAAAAGAAAAATATCACCGATTTTGCCCTTTGGAAATTTTCACCAGTAAATGAAGACTCTACAGGGATAGATAGACGACAAATGGAATGGGACACACCTTGGGGTAAAGGTTTTCCTGGTTGGCATCTTGAATGTTCGGCTATGTCGATGAAATATCTGGGTCAACATTTTGATGTTCATACTGGAGGAATTGATCATATTCCTGTACATCATACAAATGAAATTGCACAAAGTGAAAGCGCAATTGGAGAACCTTTTGTGAATTATTGGCTACATACTAATTTTTTAAATGATGCAACAGGAAAAATGTCAAAATCTAATGAAGAATTTTTGACGCTTTCTACTCTTATCGAAAAAGGTTACAACCCTCTCGCCTATCGCTATCTTTTATTAACTACACATTATAGAAAAGAAATTACTTTTACATTTGAAGCACTCGATGCTGCAACTGTTGCTTATAAAAAATTATGGGATTGGTGTGGTGAACATATAAATGTTTCGGGTATGGTGAATGATGATTACAAGCAAAAGTTTTTGAATGCTTTGTATGATGATGTTGGCACATCTTCTGCTATTGCCGAGATATGGACGTTGATGAAAGATACTTCTATTTTGGATAATGATAAATATGCAACTCTTTTATATATGAGTTCTGTTCTCGGTCTTCAATTACATTTATCTAAAAAAGAAGAACTGGATATTCCGGAGAGAGTACAAATATTATTGGATGCTCGTGGTGTTGCTCGCACAGAAAAGAATTGGAATGAGTCAGACAGATTGCGCGATGAACTTGAAAATTTAGGATATTTGGTAAAAGATACAGACAAAGGACAAGAAATAACAGTGAAGTAAAATTTGTCAATTAATAAAATACCTTATTTATAAGGTATTTTATTTTATCCACGTAATCCACCGTTTACAACATTAATTTCTTTTGTGCAAGAGCCCCTCGCTCCTGTACAATTGAACAATGATTCCACTTGATCAGCTTTCGTCACAATCAAAAAGTAAAACTCGCTCTAAAGGAAAGTATGGCGGTAATTATGAAAGCTATGATCGCAAAGTTATAGAAGATCCATTTCGTGGTCCACGTGTTCCTCCACAAGATTTAGAATCAGAAAAAGCGCTACTCGGTTCACTCATACTTTCTTCGGATTCGATGTTTGAAATTACAGATATTGTAAATGTGCACAGTTTCTATGCAGCGAAACATCAAATTATTTATGAAGTCATTGAAGAATTAGTTAATAAA
>JAHFMZ010000008.1 GCA_023267555.1 bacterium | reverse complement strand
GATTTGATAAGCGAAGAAGAAATCTTTAATCGTTTTATGAGTAATTTGTCAGAGGTTGTGTCTGAATATAAAAATGATAAAGAAATAATTCATCGTTATCTCGCGCTTTCAAAAGTTATTGGCAAGAATCAACTCAGTGAATGGGGTCGTACATCTTCTCCACACGTAAAAGCTCGTGGAATCAAAGATTATGCATATCTTATAATGCGTCGTGCTGGTCGCCCTATGCATTTCAAAGAAGTAGCATTAGAAATCAACAAAACTTTTGGTAAGAAAGCCCACGTGGCAACTTGTCACAATGAACTTATCAAAGATCCTCGTTTTGTTCTTGTGGGACGTGGTATGTATGGATTGAAAGATTGGGGACACACAGGGGGTGTCGTACGTGATGTAATTACAGAAGTTTTGAAAGAGTCTGGCCGCCCACTTCCAAAAGATGAAATAGTGAAGCGCGTACTTACAAAACGCATTGTCAAACCAAATACTGTTCTTGTAAATCTTCAAAATACAAAACATTTTAGAAAAGTTGCAGGGGAATATACATTGGCATAAGCCAATAGCGTGCCAGAAACCAGAAGGCAGAAAGAAGAAAGATAAAGGACGACACCTTTGGTGTCGTCCTTTATCTAGTATTTATATCCTCTACTTTCTACCACGCTTCCTTCTGCTTTCTTCCCTCCGTGGTATACTTTTGTAATGCAGTTTATTATCGATGTCGTGCTCATCTTAGTGTATTTTTTTGCCTTCTTCCTTATTTGTGCTTGGTCTTGGAGATTTTGGGTGTTTTATATACAACAAAAACATATTTCTGGTATTAATTGGATATTACTTGAAATAAAATTACCACGAGATATTTTTAAATCTCCGTTAGCTATGGAAATAGCCCTGTCTTCTCTTATGCAAGGAGGAGGAATAGGTCCAGCGTGGTATAAGCAATTTTTTCTTGGCAATATGGCATCTTACGCTTCTCTTGAAATTGCTTCTTTAGAAGGAACGTTGCATTTTTATATACGTTTACAAAAAAAGTTTCGTCCACTTTTGGAAGCAAATTTATATGCACAATATCCAGGTATAGAAATTTTAGAAGCAGATGATTATACAAAAAAAATTCGTTATCATCATTTAACAAAAAGTGTATCTGCCTGGGGTGGAAATTATTCACTTAGTCAAAAATGGAAGCCGACAGATTTAAAAACAGGTAAGGCCTATACTGACCCCAAGGATTCAAAAGAAAAATATTCAATGAAGGCAGATTTTTTGCCTATTAAAACTTACGTTGATTATGGTTTGGATAAAGACCCAAAGGAAGAATTAAAGACTGACCCGATCACACCACTTTTAGAATTTATGGGTAGTGTTGGTAAAGGAGAATACGTTTGGTATCAAATTTTAATTCAAGATGAGAGTGTTTATAATGCAAAAAAGACAGGAGAGTCTGGCAAAAAATTACCAAAGTTCTTTTTAAATGAAGTGTCCGGTGAACGTTTTACTTTGAAAGAAATGGCTGAAGCTCGTAAAAACCAAATTCGTAAATTTAAATTAATTAGAAAAGGAGATTTGGCTTACGATCAACAAGGCAACCCTATACAAAAAACTATTCGTGGAAAAGACGGTACAGCAGAACAACAGCCTGTCACTTATGCAGAAGATCGCGAGATGCAGTCACGTGAAGCTGAATTAACAGTTGAAGAAAAAAATGAAATAGAAGCAATTAATAAAAAAATATCTAAGCCATTAGCATTAGTTGTTATGCGTCTTATGTATGTTACGAAAAAAGAAAATTTTAATGGTGCCCACGTAAATGATGTATTAAGTATATTGAAACCATTTGCTGGAGTTAATTCATTTGCCCCATCGGTAACCGATCCTTATGATTATCCTTGGCAAAATGTGGGGGGTCGTCGTGTGGCTTGGAGAACTGAAGAAAAATTTGATGAATACGTCAGACGTGAAGGTTTCTTCCCACTTTTTAATAAAAGAAAATCACTAGATATGTGGGAAGATATGTTTTTTTGGAGTTCTTCTATGAAAACTCGTAAAGTTTTTCGTTTGATATATGAAATTATGTTTAATCCGTTTGAAACAGCTGTTGCAGATCAAGTATCTGTTTTAAATATGGAAGAACTTGCAACGCTTTGGCATTTTCCAGGTGCTGTTGCTGGAACACCAACACTTCCACGTATCGATAGCACAAAAGGTGTCGCTCCAGTTAATCTTCCACGATAGTTTATGTCTTTTTTATTCAAAACTTCAGTCCTTCGTGCGTTATATATAATTTTTATTATATTGATAGTTCTTTGTGTGCGATACGGATATAAAATGATTTTTACTACCCCTCCAGGTTTCCCAGTAAATAAAAATTTTACCGTAGAAGAAAATGAAAGTCTTCGTAATGTGAGTCTACGTTTGGAAAAAGAACATTATATTTATTCAGCTCTGTGGTTTCGTGTGTGGGTATCATCCACTGGTCGTGATAGACATATACAACTTGGTGGATATCTTTTTGATAGACCTAGAGTTTTAGGGTTTATAGTTAAAAAATTTGTATCTGGTAATCCAGATACACCACTTATTAGTGTGACAATTCCCGAAGGAAGCACTACACACGAAGTTGCTGCATTGGTGAATAAAGTATTACCAACTATAAATATAGATAAGTTTGAAATAAAAGTATATAGAGCAAGTGCCGAAGGTAAACTTTTTCCTTCAACTTATTTTTTGTTACCTTCGATGACAGATGTACGTATTGTAGATTTGATGGTGCAAACTTTTGAAAAGAAATATTTGGAAGCATTTGATAGTGTTCCAGCACCTTTGCAACTTAAAAGTGAAGAAGAAATTATTTCTCTTGCAGCCATTCTTGAAGGTGAAGCAAAAACAAGAGAAGATATGAGAATTGTCTCTGGGATACTCCTTAAACGTATGAGTCTTAATATGCCACTTCAAGTTGATGTAGCTCCAGAAACTTATAGAATAAAAGGATTACCGATTGTGCCAATAAGTAATCCAGGGCTCGTCGCATTAGACGCAGTATTTAATCCAATTGATACAGAATATTTATATTATTTAACAGGTAAAGATGGTACAATGCATTACGCGAAAACATTTGCAGAACACAAATTAAATATTAATAAATATCTTAAATAAAAATTTGTTTGACAGGGGTTATTTTTATGGTAGTGTATAGGTTGAGAGGTATATTGTAAAAGTTTTTATATTTGCTGAATAGATATATTAGTTTAGTTTTTGATTTTCTTACACTGTAAATTATAAGGAGAGTTGTTATGTCGGAAGAAGATAAAGCTCTTTGGTCAAGTAAAAAATGTCCTTTTGGAGTAGGCGATGAAAATGGTAAATGTTGCACATCAGAATGTGCAGCTTGGAAAGAATGGGACACAAGAGAGACTGTTGTGACTACAACAAAATGTTGGGAAAATAGTAAGCCTGGATGGTTTTCAGATTGGAAACTTGTTCACGAAGAGCCTAAAGGATATTATGAAATAGAAGAGAGCGAAGGTAAGCGGGTCTGGGTAAACAACGAAAACCCAAGATTTCTATGGGAAAAGAAAACTTCTAAAGTTGTAGGTAGTGTTGGTGGTAAATGTGGAAGGTTATAAATTTAAGATACGGTAAATATTAAATCATTTATCGTATTTTTTTATTTTAATTAAAAATTGTGGTGATGTAGGGGAAGATAATATAAAATCGTTACTAGTTAATAGTTTTTTTATCAGTTATACTGAAGTACTATTGTTTAGTTATTATCACATATGAAAATTCACAATCTTGCTTTTATTGATACAGAAACCACAGGAACAGACCCAGAGAAACACGAAATTATTGAGCTAGCTGTTATAATCGCACGACAAGTCCCTCGTGAAGGCAAAGGCCCAAGATTGGAGATTGTTGAAGAATGTGAATGGAAAATTAAACCGCAATATCTTGAACGCGCCGAAGAAGAAGCTCTTCGTATAAATGGATATAACGAAGTCGATTGGATGTTTGCTGTAGAAAGAAAAAAAGCGATGGAAGAATTCGCAAAGAAAACTCAAAGCTGTATTTTTGTATCACATAATCTTGTTTTTGATTATGGATTTGTTGTGAAAGCTTTCGAAGAAACTGGGGTAGAAAATCGTATGCATTATGGAAAATTAGATACTATCTCTATGGCTCTTGCTAGATTGTATGATGTACCTTTGGCAGATAGATTTTCTCTACGCGCACTTTGTGAATTATTAAAAGTAGAAAATAGTAAAGCGCACACAGCACTTGCAGACACTAAAGCATTAGTAGAGGTCTATCGTAAATTAATGGGAGCCTAGCTTTTTATAGTAAAAATTAACAACGCGCTCAGATTGAGCGCGTGTTTATTTTTTTGATTGTTATTATTGTACCCAGCATTGTTTTTGCCACTGTTGTCCGTATTGAGTCATTACCAAGTATGGTCGACCACAGACCAATTGAGGTGCGCGATATACGGGCATTGGCGCATATAACGGTGCATACATTTGATTCGGTGCGTACATCACTGGTGGTGGCATCATAATGTTTGCAGACCAAGAAGATCTGCCGTGATGATTTTCACCATATCCAATGACTAACCCTGGTGTATAAAAAGTGATGCCAAAATTATTGTGCGAGTGATGTCCTTGAGCCTCACACAATTGTGGAGTAAAGGTTATCCCCAACGCCAAAACAAAAGCTAAAAAGAACGTTACTCTCATCATTTTCTCCTTAGTCTTGATGTACGTATTAATCGTATACTTATTTCCATATTTTGTAAAATGTTTGTAATATTGACTATTCTAGTAGGAAAATAAAACAGGAATGCCGTAGCATTCCTGTTTGTAGACAGTAAACTGCCGATTGTTAGAGATATAGGACTGGCACTTTTCCAGAAGCGATGGCTTCTTCTGTTCTTCGCATCATTTCCATCTTCTTCTCGGCCGTGACTATTGGTGGTGGATGTTTCCAAAATTCCAAATCAGCACGTTTCTCCAGTGGGTGTCTTAATGCAGGTTTCTTCCCAACATTATTAATCGTCATTTCATTTTCCCTGTTTCTAAACAATTAAAATTGACTTGCACCTGTGAAGCATTTTAATACTACTACTTTTTTATTTTTTAAACAACTGTGATAGATTAGCAATATGAAAGGTAAAGTATTTGTCGGAATGTCAGGCGGAGTAGATTCATCTGTAACAGCAGCTCTTCTTAAATCAGAAGGATATGATGTTACTGGCGTCTTTATAAAAGTTTGGCAACCAGACTTTATAGAATGTACGTGGAAGGAAGACAGATTAGATGCTATGCGTGTAGCATCAGTTTTGAATATTCCTTTCGTAACTCTTGATCTCGAAAAAGAATATAAAGAAGGGGTGATTGATTATATGATAAATGAATATAAAAATGGTCGTACACCAAATCCAGATGTGATGTGTAATCGCGAAGTTAAATTTGGTGCTTTTTTGAAATGGGCATTATCACAAGGTGCAGATTATGTGGCAACAGGACATTATGCTCAGAATATCAATAATAATTTAGTTATAAGTAAAGATGGAAATAAAGATCAAACTTATTTTCTTTGGACTTTAACAAAGGAACAGTTAAAACATATTATTTTTCCAGTTGGTGGAATGTTAAAAAATGAAGTCAGAAATCTTGCGCATAAATTTAATTTACCAGTGAGTGAGAAGAAAGATAGTCAAGGACTTTGTTTTGTCGGGACAATTGATATAAAAACACTTCTTAAAAAATATATTGATGAAAAAAAAGGTGATGTAAAAAACGAAGCTGGTGAAATAATAGGACATCATAATGGGGTAATGTTTTTTACAATAGGGGAAAGGCATAATTTTGTAATAGATAAAAAGACCGTTAATGATGCACCTTATTTTGTAATAGCAAAAGATTTTGATTCAAATACATTGATAGTTTCTCATATACCGCCAAACGAAAAACACGGAGAGAAAATCGAGTTAGAAAAAAATAATTGGATAAAAAAAATAAATAAAGGAGATATTTACGAAGCCCGAGCTCGTTACCGTGCACCACTTTCAAAAGTAGAAATAATTGATGATAATCACATCAAAATAGTAAAGGGAGATATTGTTATAACTTCTGGACAATCGTTAGTCTTGTATGAAGGAGAAATTTGTATTGGTGGTGGAATAATTAAATAAATTATATATTTATTAATTCAAGTACAACATACATCAAAAGAGCCCCAAAGACAGTCATACCCACGGTTAACCACGAGCTTCGTTTACTATGTGCTTCTGGCAAAATATCTGATGCTCCAATATAAAGTAAAAATCCGGCGAATATTCCCAAATAACCTAGTGAAAATATTGGAGAAAGTTTGAATAGTAGTGTAGAAAGCGCTCCTATTACAGGTGCAAAAGCATCCAATGCGAGAAATCCAAGCGCACGCAACTTTGAGTTATTGTGAGCAATCATTAAAGATACTGTATTTATACCATCAGAAAAATCGTGTGCAAGGACCGCAAAAGCAACAGCGATACCTGTAGTTTGTGAAATTTGAAAAGCCAAGCCTATACCGACACCATCCAAAAATGAATGTCCGATAAGTGCGAGGGCAGAACCCATCCCTATTTTTGGATGACGATGTGTTCCATAATCTTCTTCGTGAGTATGATGTATTAAAATATATTTTTCGATAATATGAAAAATAAGAAATCCGACTACGAGGGGAATAAAAGCTTGATGTATATCAATAGAAAGTTTTTGAGATAAATCAACCATTTCAGGTAATATGTCAAAAGAAACAACAGACAAGATTACTCCAGCGGTGAATCCAAGTAATAAATGTATGTGTGTGCGAAGTTTAAGCGCTATTAATCCACCGATAAATGTCGCAAGACAAGTTAATATGATAAAAGTAATAAAAGGTGGAAGATCAAAAAGTGAAATCATAATATAGAAGTCTACACATTATGCGAATTATTTGCAACAAATAAATCGTGTGATATTATACATTCATATGGCATTTTATTCCAAAGAAGATTTAGTTGTTTTGCTTAAAGAAGCTGGGCTTCGTGTTACTGATCACAGACTTGCAATTCTTTCTTCTATTTCGCGTGTTCGTCAACCTGTAACTGTTTATGAACTTGTAGATACACTTCGTAAAAAAGAAAATATAGATCAAGCTACAATTTATCGTAATCTTTCATCACTGCATATAGCTGGACTTATTCGTCGATTAGATTTTAATCACGGACACGCACATTATGAACTTGAAACTGGCCGAGTGTCGCATCAATTAGTATGCAGTAATTGTGAGACGATAGAAAAAATAGAAGGCATATCAATAGATGATGTGATAAAAAAGATACTTAAAAAAAGTAAGAAATTTAAACAAACCACCACTCATTCTATGGAAATATATGGACTTTGTAAGAATTGTGTTTAGTGATTTGCAAAATTAAATAAATGATATGAAATAAAAAGAAAGACCACGAAGTGGTCGTTCTTTTTATTTGCAACTCTTAATTATTTAGAGTCATAAAGCCTATATTATTTTTTACTTTGTAATCAAAAGTACCATCAATATATCCATATAGTGCTTTTGCCCCACCAAGTTTTCCAGCACAAGCGATCATCTCGGCTTCTTTTTGTGCGTGTTGATGAATACTTGTTAATGGGAAATTTCTATAAACAAAAGAAATTTTTCCAGTATAATCAGTGCGTATTTCTTTCATCGTATTATGAAGCCCTATGCAAAAAGGACATTCTGCATCAGAATATTCAACAACATATACTTTAGAAGGAGTACTAACTTCTTGTAAATCATTTACAGTTATTGGATTACCTTTAAAGGGTGATAATTTAGTTACAGATGTTAATGATAAAGCATTATCAATTGCTTGTTTGAAAACATTTTGAGATTGCGCTCCAGAAATATTTGCTACAACATATTGCACTCCATTTTCTTCTCTTAAAATAAATGTAGAAGGTGTTCCGTTTACTCCAGCTTTTACACCGTCTTGAGTTGAATTTGACACAGCAGATGCCATTTCTCCAGAATTAACACAAGCAGTGAAAGCTTTTTCTTTTAAACCAGCATTCTTTAGTATTTTTGGTAATGGATTATTTACTAATCCTTGTGAAGAATTATTACTTGTAATTAATCCGTAACCCATTAGTCCGAATGAAATTATTACAGCTCCCAAAAGAATGGCTACGGGAGTTGTTAAAGTAAAATTTTTAGTAATGTTTTTGAAAAAATGATGAATTTTAGACATATTAGTCTATACTATAACATAAAAGTATATTATGAGTAATTTTTCCCCATTATCTCCATCTGCATTTAAGCGTTTTATTATTGGTGGTCTACTTGAGTTTGGACCGATTTTGATTTTTCTCGTGTCGTTTCATTTCCTTCATATTTATAAGGCTACTTTTATTTTGATGATTGCCACAATTATTTTTACGATTTTGACATATCGCGCTCAAAAACGATTGCCATATGTGGGGCTTTATGTGGCCTTGATTACGATATTATTTGGATATATGACTCTCGCTCATCGCCAACCAAAGTTTATACAAATAAGAGATACAATGTATGATTTAACATTAGCTCTCACTCTTTTGGTTGGTTTTATGATTAATATTCCATTTTTAAGATTGGCTTTTCACGAAGTGTTACCTATGACTAGACGAGCCTGGTCAAAACTTACTTATGTATGGATAGCTTTTTTTATTATCGCCGCTGGAGCTAATGAATATGTCAGAAGGACTATGAGTTTAGAAGGGTGGTTTAATTTTAAAATTATTATGATTGTAACGACAATTATATTTGGTTTTACGACTGTTTTCTTTTTTTACGAAAAAGAAAATCATAAATAATTTACCCGTGTTATACTTTTTTTATATATGAATCAAATTATTATTTTTTGTGCAAGTGATCTTATTTTTATTTCCACCTTCTACGCTTTTGTCTATATTCTTTGGAAGCACGAACGTAAACACCATATTAGACACATAGCTTTAATATTTGGATCAGCTGTTTTGGCTTGGGTTGTTACTCATTTTTTAAAGGAAATTATAGCTCATCCTCGTCCAGAAGGTGTGGCACTGCTTATTCCGGGTGATGTATATAGTTTCCCATCTGGACACGCAACATTTATGTCTGCATTAGCTTTCAGTATGTATGGTTTTGATAAGAAGGCAGGAAAGATTATTTTTGTACTGGCTATTATTACAGGTATTGCTCGAGTTCTTGCTGGTGTCCATTTTTGGTATGACATCGCTTTCGGTTTTGTTGTTGGATTCTTGGTGTCATATATTGTATTTCTTTTAACAAAGCGTATTTTTTCATAATTTTCAACAAGGCGTATAAAAAGAACGTGTTACACTTTACTCATATGAGTAGATTATTTTCTCTACACATTTCTCTTTTTGTTTTCTTATGAAATTATCACATATAACCATACAGGGTTTCAAATCCTTCGCTAAGAAAACTACACTTGATGTGACTCATCAAGTTACTGGTGTCGTTGGACCAAATGGAAGTGGTAAATCAAATATTTCAGAAGCGATACGTTTCGTTCTCGGTGAACAATCAATGAAAAGTATGCGTGGGAAAATTGGTTCTGATATTATTTTTAAAGGTTCAGAACATCTTTCTCCTATGTCGCGTGCTTCGGTCACGATGGTGATTGATAATCGTCAAAAGGTAGATACCACACATATTAGTCCCGAGTTGGCTCCGTATTTGGTTTATGATGAATTGGTTTTATCTCGAGTTATTTATGCAGATGGTACAAGCGATTATCTTTTAAATGAAGCAAAACTTCGTTTGAAAGATGTGCAAGAATTACTTTCTTTTGCAGGAATTGGCAGCAGCGCTCACACAATAATCAATCAAGGTGAAGCAGATAGAATTTTATTGGCCTCACCACGTGATAGAAAAGAAGCTTTAGAAGATGCTCTCGGGCTTCGTGTATATCATATGCGTTTGAATGAAAGTAAACGTAAATTAGAACGTGTCAAAACTCACGTTCACGAAATAGATCTTCTTCAAAAAGAAATACGTCCGCATTTAACTTTGCTTGAACGTCAAGTAAAAAAGATCGAATCACAAGAAGAAGAAAGGAAAAATCTTCATCAACTTCTTGTTGTTTATTTATCTCGCGAAGAAAATGAACTTGCGATGTTGGATGAACGTATACGTGAACAAGGAACATCGGCATCGTTACTTCTTATCACTGATTCAATTCATAAAGAATTAAATGTTCTTCGTGGAAAAACTTATGACGTAAATACTGGGACATTAGCCGAAAAACAAACGCTTCAGTCTGAAATGAAATTACTTCTTGAGCGACGTGACCAAATTTCAAAGACTCTCGGTAGATTAGAAGCCGAAAAATCATATTTTGAAAAAGAATTAACATATGAAGAAATCGGAAAAGACGTAACTATTTCTAATGATGAATTTGTAAAAACTCATACAGATTTATCTCACGGTTTTGATGATTTGGGATCTGCTCTTTCTGCAGAGGATATAGTTTTATCAAAATCATATGCTGATAGTTTGAAGCAAAACACTTTAGCCTTTTTTTCTACACATAAGATTAGCGAGTCATCAAAAAAAGAAGGTATCAAAAATAGTATAGAAGATATTAAAAAAACTATTATTGAACACGAAATCAAAGAGAAAGAACTTAGCAGCGATATGAATTCTCTTCAAGAGAAGTTAGACAATGTAGATATGCGTGCTCAAGCACAAGTATTTTCTCGTCACGAAGAAGAAAAGAAAGTAATGACATTGGAAAGTAAACTTCGTGAACTAGATAGTACTATCGCTCTTCGAAAACAAGAAGAAGGGGAGTTCTCACTTCGCAAACAACATTTTGATGCTCTTCTTCAGGAAGGAGTGATGATTGTGGGCCGTGTGGTTTTGGAATATAAGGAAACAGAAAAGAATCAAAAATATAAAGATACACAAAAGAATGATTTGATGCGAGCCATTGAGCGTTCCAAGCTTCGTATTGAAGAAGCGGGCGTTCCAAATCGTGAAGAGGTGATTGCGGAATACAAAACCACTCGTGAGCGAGATTTACATTTAACCAAAGAACTCGCAGATATAAAAGAAAGTGAAGAAAAATTGTTATTGCTTATTGATGAGTTAACTGTTTCTCTTGAAGAAAGATTTTCGACAGGGGTTACAAAAGTTTCAAAAGTTTTCAATGAATTTTTCGGTGAAGTGTTTGTGGGAGGCAAAGGAAAACTGGTAATGATGCAATTAACTAAAATTGACGAAGAAGGAAATCAAATTACTGAACAAGGAATTGATATTGACGTATCTTTGCCAAATAAAAAAGTAAAAGAAATCAGTATGTTTTCTGGTGGTGAAAGAGCCCTCGTATCTATTGCATTATTATTTGCTATGAGTGCGATTACGCCTCCGCCATTTATGGTGCTTGATGAAACCGATGCTCCTCTTGATGAAGTTAATGCTCGTAAATATGGAGTGATGTTACAAAGACTCGCAGAAAATAGTAAATTGCTGGTCATCACACACAATCGCGAGACAATGAATCATTGTGATATGTTATATGGTGTGACTATCGGAGTGGATGGCAGTAGTAAGCTTCTTTCTATTGATTTTAAACAAGCTGAAGGGTTTGCAAAGTGATTTCTTGTATTTTAAATACTAAATGGTATATTAACAACTGAAGTCTGGTCAAAAATCAAAAGGAGATCTTAAGATGCGAAAAGTTATCGATAATACGTCGCCACAAAGACCGGTACCCAAAGTTTCAAAAGTTATAGAGGACCCCGTCATTCGACGTCTTGGAGAAATCATCCAAGATTTGGGTGTTGGCATCGAAAATGTCAGAATCAGACGGGAAAGATTGGCGGAAAAATCAAGATTAGATTTATCCGACCCAGAAGAATAAAAAATATACCAGTTCTTTTTGTTTTATAAAACTATACAAAATTTTGATTAGCAAACCGATAACCACTTTTTAAAGGTATCGGTTTTTTTGTTTTTAAAAAGGAGAAATAAAAAACCGCCGACAGTTTGATTGCTGTTAGCGGTCATCTTTTGATTATTCTTAACCAAGGCCTTTTGTTGTGATCCCATTTTGCCCACTCCGCTTCAAATTCTTTACAGAGTTGGAAAGTTTTTAGGTCGGTTTTTGTTTTTACTTTGACAGTTTTGAAATAGTAGAGAAACTCAGCGACGAGTCCGCTCACCTCTTCTGGTCGATCCTCTACTTCCCGTATGTAACTTGTTATGGCACCGTGTAGTTTCCTCCTTTTTTTCTGAGGGAAAACAAGTATCGCTTCACCATCTTCGTCTTCAGGATTTACTCTGAGACCGATTTTTGTTACGAAGACAGTACCTATTCTCCGAGACAGGACTTTTGATTTTTGATGATTCACCGAAAGTCCTGCGCGACTTATGTATGAACGCACATCTTTGCGAAATTGCTCGGGAAGTGCGCGGTTGATATAAGTTGAAACTGAATCAAGAGGGTCGGCAGATTTTCTCGAAATTACAATGTCGTCCACAAATCTTGTGTATGTAGCGTCGTGTTTTCTGCACAACCTGCGAAGACTTTCATCCAAATACACTTCACAATAAAGATTCATAAAGCGTGGAGAAAGCGGAGCACCAACTGCTAACCCTTTACCGTACAATCCTGCACAATAAACTTGCAGAAATGAAAGCATCGGTTGATACAGCTGGTCGTCGCACAAAATTTCAATCACCGCTTCACCAGTACCAAGCAATCGTAAAGAAAAATAGTCTTTGTACTCATCGTATTTTTTCATATACACGATAAGCATAGCCAATCTTTCCAAATCAATACTTGGATAAGCGTTTTTTATGTCAGTGATGTAAAGGAATTTTCCCTTGATGTGCTTTTTTGCATTCTTCAAGGGATTTGATTCTTTTACACATCCTGTAGCAGACGGCATCGTGGATATTTCTTTGCAATCTTGTTCTACTGCTTTGATGCCAGCCTCTAAATATTCTTCAAATAGTTTGTGGAGCTTTCTCATCGGATTATTCGGACGGCCAATCAATCGCCGTTTTGCATATTTGCCTTTACCGATGGTTTTCCACTGGAAAGATGTATCCGGTTGTCCTCCGACCATATTCAAGAATTGATGTGGATCGAGATTTATTACATCTCGACTTATTTTTGGTCTACGAGAGACCAGTGCGTTTTGTCGCATATGACCTCCGTAAAATTAAATTGAAAAGAACTGAAGAAATCCGTCAACGGTGCTGGGGAGCATCATCTGAGGGAATGTACCAATCGACGGATGGGGTGGGTACGCGGCGCTACACACCCGCATTTGACGGACTCGCACTCACGAAGGTTATGCGCGAGGATTCCGCCACCCACATCCACACTGCGCGAGAAGATCACGCTATGAGGAGACAGTGATGCCTCCTATCTGCCACTATACCCGTAAAACTCTTCTAGGCTTACTATGACAGATTTTTAGTGCAATACTGCTTTGTGCTACGTTTACTACGGATCGACAGACAATTACAGCACTCCCCAGCATCCCTAATCCATATCAACACTATCAAAAAGTGAAGCAAAAGTAAAACCAAAAATTGAAGAGTTTTTGTGCTATAATATTCATAATTATGCAAAAACTTTTCACAGGGCCAATTAGTTTAACAACCAAAAAAGACGGATATGTACGTGTCGCAGAGCTTGAAAAAGAAGGGTCTATTTTTGTTGATCATTCGCACCTTCATACGGCTCTTCAGGGTGATATGGTGGAAGTTGAATTACTTGGCAAAAAGAAAAATGTAAAAGGTGAAGATGAATTATATGGAAGTGTCACTCAAATAATTGAACGTGGTAAGAAAGGTTACGCTGGAATTATAGAAGAAGAAAATGGAATATATTTTTTGGTTCCAGATGATAAGAAAATGTACACGGATGTGATTATTCCCGAAAATGCTCGTAAAGATGCCAAGACTGGAATGAAAGTTATTGTCGCGATCACAAATTGGACTGATGCCAAAAAATCTCCAATCGGTGAAGTGGTAACTATACTCGGTAAACCAGGAGACAATGATGCCGAAATGTTGGCGTATGCTTTTGAACGTGGATTTAGCGATGTTCACAATGATGCCGTCACCAAAGAAGCGAACGAAATTAAAAAAAAAGGGATAACGGAGGAGGACAAAAAGAATCGTCGTGACTTCCGCAACGTTCCAACATTCACTATTGACCCAGTAGATGCCAAAGATTTTGACGACGCCATTTCGTTTCAAAAATTAGAAAATGGAAAATATGAAGTCGGTATTCATATTGCTGATGTATCTTATTATGTGAGACCAGGAATGCATTTGGATGAAGAAGGTATCGCGCGCGAGACATCTGTTTATTTGGTTGATCGTTGTATTCCGATGCTTCCGGAAGTACTTTCAAATGATTTATGTTCCTTGGTTCAAGGTGAAGACAGATTGGTTATGTCGGCGGTTTTTGAAATTGATGATGATGGAATTGTTCATAATGAATGGTATGGTCGCGCATTAATTAATTCACATCGTCGTTATAGTTATGAAGATGCTCAAACAACACTTGATACAAAGAAAGGAGATTTTTTTGAAGAATTAAATATTTTAAATACAGTTGCCAAAAAAATGAATAAGGCAAGGTTTGATAATGGTGCATTACAAATAGAAACAGACGAAGTTAAGTTTAAACTTGATGAGAAAGGTGTGCCGATTGATGTTTATGTAAAAGAAAGAGGTGATACAAATAAATTAATTGAGGAGTTTATGCTTTTGGCAAATAAATATGTCAGTAAGTTTATTACCAAGAAACAAGAAGAAAAAAATGGAGAAGGTAAAGCCATTTGTATTTATCGTATTCACGACAAACCAGATCCAGATAGAATGCACGATTTAGATTTATATATTCGCGGACTCGGATATCACGTACGATTTATTGATGGACTTATTCCTTCACAAGATTTGAATGCTCTTCTTGCCAAGATAGGCGACAGACCAGAAAAATCACTTCTTCAAGTTCACATCACGCGTTCGATGGCAAAAGCTATTTATAGTACAAAAAATGTTGGACATTATGGTTTGGCTTTTGATTATTATTCTCATTTCACTTCACCGATTCGTCGTTATCCAGATGTTTTGACTCATCGTTTGCTTATGAGAGTGATTGAAGGTGATTATCCAAAAGAATCTGAACGTGGAATATTTGAAAGACTTTGTGTGCAGGCTAGTCGTCGTGAAAAGGAAGCGAGTGATGCGGAACGTGGAAGTATCAAATATAAACAAGTTGAATATATGAGTTATCGCATTGGACAAGAGTTTGACGGTATGGTTTCTGGAGTATCTGAGTGGGGCATTTTTGTTGAAGAGAAAAAAAGTAGATGTGAAGGTATGATACGTCTTCGTGATTTGGGTGGAGAAGACTTTTATAATTATGATCAAAAAGGTATGCGTGTGTTTGGTGAAAGAACTGGAGTAGAATACAAAATTGGCACACCTGTAAAAATCAAAGTAAAAAATGCAAACCTTGATATACGAGTGATTGATTATTCTTTGGTTGCGTGATATATTGAAATTGCCAAGTCGTGATTGCAATCGATGTAACTGCAATAGATTGGTTTCGGTGTCCGGAAGGACCGATATGGAGAGGCTCGCGCGGGTCTCTCCATTTTATTTTGCCTTTTTATAATATTTGTGTTAGAATTGGCTCTATGTTAAAAATCAGATTACAACGTACTGGACGCAAGAACGACCCTCATTTTCGTCTTATTGTTACCGAAAGTACACTCAAACCAAAGACTTCACAATTTACAGAAATTGTTGGAACTTATAATGTTAAAGCTGGTATTTTTGAAGCCAAAGCTGACCGTGTAAAGCATTGGATATCAGTCGGTGCTCAAACTACTCCAACCGTACATAATCTTCTTGTTTCGAAAGGTGTTATTGAGGGAAAGAAGAAAAATGTTCTTCCAAAGAAAACTGTTCAGAAAAAGAAAGAGGTAAAAGCGTAGAAATACAAGAAAGCAGAACACAGAAAGAAGAGGACAGAAAAAGCGACAACGAAGTTGTCGCTTTTTCTTTGGGTTATGTTTCCTCTACTCTCTGTTCTCTACGTTCTATGTATTGTGTGAATAACATCTAGCTATAAAGTTCTGTGGTTGATACAATGAATATACACAAACAAAATAATATGAAAGATCAAGAATTTGTTGAGTACGTAGTGAAAGCTTTAGTAGATAATGGAGATAAGGTGAAAGTGGAAAGAAGGGTAGATGAGATGGGTGTTTTAATTACGCTTGATGTTGCCGGTGAAGATATGGGAAAAATTATTGGACGTGATGGAGCAACAGCCAAGGCACTGCGCACTCTTCTTCGTGTTGTAGGTATGAAAAATAATGCGAGAGTTAATTTAAAAATTAATGAACCAGAAGGCCACGAAAGAAAAGTAGAGCATAGAGGGGAAGAGGGGTCACAGTCGTATACGCCGAAGTATGATACTTCAGATGTTGATGCAGTTATGAACGACTTGAAATCGATAAATTAGACTCATCTGCTTTGTTGGGAGAGATTTTTTCTCGTCAACGTACTATGCGTACGTCTCCATCGTAAAAATTTCTCCCGCCTCGCATCTAAATCTAATTTATCAATTTCAGAATACAAAATACAAAAAACAAAAATCGCTACAAGGTAATTTTTGTGATACCATTGTCTTTATATGGAAGATGTTACCACTAACATAAAAGCTACAGGGTCTGCAAAATCTTTCGGCACGATACTCTCGATTGCTTTCTGGTCAACATTTCTTTGGCTCTTTATTGGTTTAAGCGCCACTGAATTATTTCGTGGTCAGGTGTGGTTTTGGAAGATTTTCGGGAGCAGTGAGGGCTATGGAATAGGGATCGTAATCCTAGCACCATTCTTTTTCGGAGCAGTAGCTTTAGTGACAGCTTTTTATATGTATTTTCGTGATTTTCTGAAAAAAAGAAACAAGAACAAGGACTCTTTGTAATCTTTCTCAATTACCGTATTAGTATGTACGTCTTCTTCAAAAAATTCCTAGGCTTCTCGTATCTGGGATAATTTTAAATCAAAGAATCTCGTATCTAAAGTAATTTTCTTAAATACCTAGTGTATCTTTTGAATTCAAGTAGGAATCCGCTTTTCTGTTTTGGAGTCTCTCGGAGCGTGACGACGCGAGAGGGAGCAAATTGCGAAGCCGAGCAATTATGCGTACTCCAAAATGGAAAAGTAAAATAAAAAATTAGCAATTTTGTTGTTTTTTTGATAGTGTTTCAAGTATGAGATACCACGTTGTGACTATTTTCCCGAATATGTTTGAGAGTTATTTCGCGGAATCAATTATTTCTCGCGCTATTGAAAATAAACTCATCGAAATAAACACGTATGCTTTGCGTGATTTTACTATTGATAAACATCGTCGTGTTGACGGTCGTCCTTATGGCGGTGGTCCAGGTATGGTGATGTGGGTTGATCCACTAATCAGATGTGTTGAAAAAATACAGAAAAAAATTGCAAAGCGAAAAAATGCTAAAACTTTAGTAGTAATGTTTAATCCAGGTGGAAATATGTTTACAAACACAATCGCAAAAACAACTGCAAAAAAATATACAGATATTATTTTTATTTGTGGTCGTTATGAAGGAATAGATGCTCGTGTGAAAAAGATTTTGAAAGCCAAAGAATGGAGCGTAGGCCAATATGTTTTAACTGGTGGAGAACTTCCGGCTATGGTTTGTATCGATGCAATTACTCGTCAAATAAAAGGTGTATTAAATGACAATGACTCTTTAGAAGAAAACCGCATCGCTAGTCACGAAATATATGCTCGTCCAGAAATATATGAACATAATGGCAAAAAGTATCGCGTCCCAAAAGTTTTGCTCTCAGGTAATCATAAATTGATTGACGAACATCGTGCCAAAAAAGAAAACAAAATTGGTAAGAAATAATTATGTATATAAAGTTAAAAGTTATAACAGATTCAAAAATTGAAAAATTAGAAAAAGTCTCTGAAGACTCTTGGCATATTTGGGTAAAAGTTCCTGCAGAAAATAATGTTGCGAATACTCGCGTGTTAGAAATTATACGTAAAGAATATCCGAATCAATCTATTCGCATTGTAAGTGGTCATCACTCTCCATCAAAAATTGTTAGTATTGGATAATTTTGTTAGAATGATTGCTGTTTACTTAAGCCGATGTAGCTCAGTTGGTAGAGCACGTCATTGGTAATGACGAGGTCAGCAGTTCAATCCTGCTCATCGGCTCAAAAAATAAGCAAAGCCATTTTTGAGCCGATGAGCTAAAAATCGCTATGCGATTTTTAGTAGACGTGAACTGCTTCACGTCTAACAGGATTGAATACGGGTCGGAAAATCATCTGCGACGAAGGAGCTGATTTTGTGGCCAATCCTGTTACCCGTATTATGATATGTTAGAATAGTTTCTCATAGCCAGAGTAGCTCAGTTGGTAGAGCATCTCACTCGTAACGAGAAGGTCGGCAGTTCGATTCTGCCCTCTGGCTCAAAATTGCGAAGCATATTTTGAGTTGAATGTGAACTGCTTCACATTCAACAGAATCGAGTACGGGTGAGAAGTGAGCCAACCTCACTTCGCAAGGTCGGAGCGCGACGGCGCGAGACAGGGTCGAAAAATTTTTCAGCAGAAAAATATTTTTGACCACGAAATCATCTGCGACGAAGGAGCTGATTTTGTGACCGATTCTGCCCTCTGGCTCAAATAAAAAACCGCACATCTCTGCGCGGTTCAAGCTACTTCTAATCTTAATTGTCTTCTCAAAATTCTTATATGTGATATCAACATCTCATATTCATCAAAAAAGATTGCTTCAAACAAATATTTTTTGATTGCGTTTAAAGGGAACAGCTTAACCAATAAAAATTCTTTTCCATCAGCGACTGGTTCATTGAATATTCCAGTAAGATTTCTTACTTTTCCTGTAAAGAAGTACTGCCTATGTTTCAATGAATGGTTAAATCTCAAGCTAACCTCTTTTACTAAAACTTCTTGTGATAAATCACAAAGAAGTAAGCCTGTCTCTTCTTTGTATTCGCGAACAGCCGCAACTTTCAAATATTCTTTTTTGTGAACTAATCCTCCGGGTATGCGCCACAAGGGACTGAAATGATTAACTGGTCTTATGAGAGGAACGTACTCTTCACCACCAATTGTTGTGTGTGTGGCAAAAATTAAGACTGAATCTGTTGAACACCACATATTCATTTTGAGCACCCCGCTAAAAACTTTGACCTTTTTTAAAATAACACAGAAATTGTATTCTTGTCAATTATTCTTTTCCTAAATATTTTTTTATTACCTTGTAATCCTTCCTTATAGAAGGTATTATTTTATAATGACAAACCCAGAAGAGAATGCATCAAATATTAAGTCAGAAATAGATGAATTAGAAGCTAGTATGAACGATGCTTCTTTTTGGGATGATAAGGAAAAAGCAGGAAGAATTATAAAAAGAATTAAAGAATTAAAAGAAAAGCAGGAAGGAGTATCAACATTAGACAAAGGTAACGCTGTTATGACTCTTCTGGCTGGTGCTGGCGGAGATGATAGTGAAGATTTTGCAAGAATGTTATTTGAAATGTATGATGCGTATTTTAAACGTAAAGGATTTTCTTATACAATACTTCACGAAAACAAAAATGATCATAATGGTTTTAGAAATTTAACTATAGAAATTGATGGAAAAGGTGTTTATGGACTTTTAAAAAATGAATCTGGTGTACATCGTCTTGTACGTATTTCACCATTTAACGCAAACGCAAAACGTCACACATCATTTGCTATGGTTGAAGTATTACCAATCATTCCGGTCACTGAACGTATTCCAATTTCTCCAGACGAGATTCGTATTGAAACATCAAAATCAAGTGGCCCTGGTGGACAAAATGTAAACAAGCGCGAAACGGCAGTGCGTGTGGTACATATTCCAACAAATATTTCTGTACACGTGGCGACCGAAAGACAACAAGATCAAAATAAACAAAAAGCTCTAGAAATACTTCAAGCAAAATTATATAAACTTGAAGAAGAAAAAAGGAAAGCAGAAATTGAAGGTAGGCAAATTAGCAAAACAACAGAAATAGAATGGGGAAATCAAATTCGTTCTTATGTTCTTCATCCATATAAAATGGTAAAGGATCATAGAACAAATTTTGAGACAAGTAGCGTAGAGGCAGTTTTGGAAAAGGGAGAATTAGATGACTTCATCTCTGCCGAGCAAAAGCTATAACAAAAACTAAAATCATCCCATCTACTTTGTCGCTACGGAATTTTTCTCAGTCGCCGTACGTCTTTGTACGTCTTCTTCCAAAAATTCCTAAGCTTCGCGTATCTGGAATAATTTTATCTTTTGTTTAGAGTAGGAAGTTTGCGCTTTTTTGTTAGAAAAGATAGTATAAAAATAGCCCGTTCCTGGAGAAAATCGTGAATATTCTGTCTTCTGTAATAAAGAAAGCGACAATTTTTTTTGGCTCAAAAGCACCCAAAATCAAAATGTCTTGGGATGGAGACATCTCTTTAAAAATTGGTTCAGATATCGCAGCTATTGTTTTTATCGCAAATTATCTGATTCCAAAATACCAAGATTTTGATTTCAGTGTTTCTATCAACAGATTTACTAGGAGAGAACTTAACTCTGAAACTATAATCGACAAAACTGGAGTCGTTGGATATCAGATAATAGCAAAAAGAAAACATAAAATACAAGACAAAGACTCTTTTGTTTTTTGTTTCCTTCTTTTGGGAAAGACAAACAAAGAAGAATGGCTTAGGGAAGATTTTGGATTACAAAGGACTTTAGAAAAAGACTATTCGGAGTCTGCAGTTCTCGATTTTGTTCCGATCGCTGTATCCGAGATGTTTTGTGAGGGGGATAAGATTTTAAAATCCACGCCCTTCAGTGAAGGAGACTTTCCTTTTGAACTTCTTTCTATTGTTTTATAAAGCACTCAATAAAAAGGTGCGAGGCGTCACGAGTTTGTGGCGTCTTTTTTGTTTGTATAAGTTTAGTTACATTTATCCACTATATATTTTCACGTTGTGATATAATTATCCTATGCTTTACTTTGACCGAGTTTCTAAAGAATATGGCAATGGTGATAAAGTTCTAGATAATATTTCTATTACTATTAATAAGGGTGAACTTGTATCTATCGTAGGTCATTCTGGTGCTGGTAAAACCACACTTATAAAACTTCTCCTTGCTGAAGAATATCCAACCGAAGGAACTGTTTCTTTTAATTCCGATGATATTCATAGTTTGAGTGGAAGTGATATGGTGAAGTATCGACGAAAAGTTGGTGTAGTGTTTCAAGATTTTCGTTTAATTCCAAATAAAACTGCTTATGAAAATGTTGCCTTTGCTATGGAGGCTGCCGGAAAAATGGATGAAGATATTTTACAAGATGTGCCACACGTTATGGATTTGGTAGATTTGAAAGATAAAATGCACCAATTCCCAAATCAACTTTCTGGTGGTGAACAACAACGCGTCGCTATCGCACGAGCCATTATCAATCGTCCAGAAATTATTATTGCAGACGAACCAACAGGTAATCTCGATCCACTCAATACTTACGATATTGTCCAGATTTTGAAGAAGATAAATGACTTGGGCACAACAGTTATTTTGACAACTCACAATAAAGGTATTGTGGATAATCTCGGTCGCCGTGTGATAACTATGGAAGAAGGTCGCATCACGCGCGACCACAAGACAGGAAAGTTTGCAATGTAATAAAATAATTTAAAATGAAAACAACACTCACCAGAAGAATAATGACTGCCGGATTACGAGGATTTTATCGTAATCGTACTGTATCTCTTTCTTCAATCTTTATTTTAACTATTACACTTTCAATCATCACTTCTTTTTATTTGTCACGTGCAATTTTTAATTACACTTTGGATCAAATACGTGAAAAAGTAGACGTGATGGTTTATTTTACTGTGGATGCGACTGATGTCCAAGTATCAGAAATAAAATCAAAATTACTTGGTCTTCCTCAAGTAAAATCAGTAACATACACTTCGCGGGATCAAGCTCTCGCTGATTTCAAAGCAAAACACGAAGGTGATCAGCTAACATTACAAGCTCTCGATGAATTGGGAGCAAATCCATTCGGGGCATCTTTATCTATAGTTGCAAAAGATACTTCTCAATATGAATCTATAGCTCAACAATTAACTTCGGGATCTGGTTTGTTGGGAGATGCATCCAGTGCCGTCGATAAAATAAATTATTATCAATTAAAAGATAGTATTGATAAATTGAATAATATTATTGGCTGGGTGGACACTGTTGGTTTTTGGTTATCTATGTTATTTATTTTGATGAGTTGTATGATTGTTTACAATACAATACGTCTTGCGATATTTGTTTATCGTGATGAAATTGCTGTGATGAAATTGGTAGGAGCTTCTAATATGTTTATTCGCGGCCCATTTGTTGTAGAAGCTATACTTTACGCTCTTGTCGCGACAATTATTACTCTTGTGATATTTTATCCAGCGACAATTTGGGTAACAAAGAAAACGGTTTTCTTTTTTGAAGGTATGAATATACATCAATATTTCCTTCAACATTTTTTCGCACTCACAGGAGTTTTACTCCTCTCAGGAGTTCTTCTCGCGGTTATTTCTTCACTTCTAGCTGTTCGAAAGTATCTCAAGGTCTAGTTTTTGAAACTTATATTGCCCACTGTATACTGTCCAAATGACTCAAGCGACTGCTTTAAGTATTCTCAAACTCGGACATACGACATTCCTAACTGGTGCAGCGGGAGCTGGTAAAAGTTATGCTCTTCGTGAATATATTTCTTATCTCAAAAAGCACGGGATAAAATATGCGGTCACAGCTTCTACTGGAATAGCATCTACTCATATAAATGGTACGACGATACACGCCTGGAGTGGTATTGGTATTAAACAAAAATTACATACTTATGATTTGGACGCGATGGAAGAGAAACAAAGTTTGTATAAAAAATGGAATGAAACAGAAGTATTGATTATTGATGAAGTGTCGATGCTTCACGCATCATTTGTAGATATGTTGGATAAAGTCGCCAAACATTTGAGACGAAACGAAAAACCTTTTGGTGGAATGCAAGTTGTTTTTACCGGAGACTTTTTTCAACTTCCGCCGGTTGTACGAGGAAATAATGAATATGAAAGTCAGGAAGTTTTTGCTTTTACATCAAGAGCTTGGAAAGATGCCAAACCTGTTGTTTGTTATTTAACTGAACAATTTCGTCAAGACGATGATAAATTATCTGCTATTTTGGATGCAATTCGTAAAGGAGAAGTTGAAGAAGAACATTTTGAAGCCTTGCAAAAAACAAGCACAAAGAAACATAAAGAAGATCACATAAAACTTTATACTCATAATGAAAATGTAGATCAAATAAATAAAAAAGCTTTTGACGAAATAAAAGGGGACATACGTTCTTATGAAATGATTACAAAAGGAAAAGCGTCTATCGTGGAATCTTTAAAAAATAATTGTCTTGCAGAAGAAGTTTTGGAATTAAAAAAGGGAGCGAAAGTTATTTGTTTAAAAAATGCAGTGGATAGAAGTTATGTGAATGGTTCAATGGGTGTGGTTGTAGATTTTAATAATGAAGGAGCACCGGTTGTGGAACTTAATAATGGCAAAAAAGTGACAATCAAAGCTGACTCTTGGAAAGTGGAAGAAGATGGAAAAGTGCGTGCGGAATTGCAACAATTACCTCTCAAATTAGCTTGGGCAATTACTGTTCACAAGAGCCAAGGAATGACCCTTGAAATGGCCGAAATTGACCTCAGTAGGGCCTTTGCCTCCGGACAGGGATATGTTGCTCTTTCACGTCTAAAGTCGTTAGATGGGCTTAATTTAAAAGGGTTCAATCCACAGGCTTTGCAGGTGGCAGACGAGGTGCGTGAAGCAGATATGAACTTCCGTGAGAAAAGTAAACAAGCCGAAAATGCTATCAAAAAATATCCCGAAAAAGACTTACAAAAGTTATGGGATAAATTTATTTTGGATGCCGATGGCGAATTGAAAGAAAAAGAAATTGATGAAGCAGAAGAAATTGCGGAGAAAAAACCTTCTTATATTTTGACTATGGAATTATTAAATGAAGGTAAAAAAATAAAAGAAGTAGCAAAAGAAAGGGAAATAAAAACAAACACCGTACTTGATCATTTAGAAAAATTAGTTGAAGAAAAATTCGAAGTGAAAATAGAGCATTTAATGCCAAAAGAAAAAGATAAAAAAGTTATATTGAAATCTTTTGAAAAATTAGAAACTAGAAAATTGACTCCAGTCTATGAAGAATTAAAAGGGAAATATGAATATGATGTATTACGTGTAGTTCGATTGTTATTATAGAATTTCAAATTGATATAGAGTAATAAATATAGTAGTATACTAACGTCAACAATTAATATACAAATTGTAAATTTGGGGAATCGTCTAATGGTAGGACACATCCCTCTGGAGGATGGTATTGGGGTTCGAGTCCCTGTTCCCCAGCAACATACAAAACCACAAAAGACCCGAACTCGGGCCTTTTGTACAACGTTTCTATTTATAAGAACTAATTTTTCTTTTAATCCCTATGGTAATGTGGTCAAATTAAACTCGTTTGTGATTTGAGTATTATTTGACGCATCAGTTGAAGATATCACGAAGTGATAAAGTGTATTTGCTGTCAAAGCAGGAATTGTAATTGAATGATTAGTTAGAAGAGTTGTTGATGCAACATTTAGAGTTGATGTTGAATTCACATTTACTGGTGTTGATGTAGAATAGAACACTTTAGATGTTGCGGATTCATTTGTTAACCAAGTGAACATAACTGAGTTGGAGCTAATAGTTGCAAATACTGAACTAATAACTGGAGCTGTTGTGTCTGTTGGATTTGTCGTTACTGATATTTCTGGTGAGAATGCTGGATTACCTGATGCGTCGGTAGATGCAATTATCAGGTGATAAGTTGTACTTGGAATTAAACCAGAGAGTATCAATGAATGACTTAAAGACAACGTAGTTGTCTCGACACTTAATGTGGTTGAGGCATTAAGGTCGACCGGTGTTGTGGTTGAGAAGAATACTTTAGAGGATGCGAGTTCGTCTGTTAGCCAAGTGACAGAGATTGTTGAAGTAGAAGCTGTTGTGCTTGTAGCACTTATAATTGGAGGAGTAATATCAACTACAACAGGAGTCGCCGTCGTGGTGAATGTTGTTTCTGGTGCAAAGGTTGTATTATTAGAGGCATCGGTAGATGCGACTACGAAGTGATAAGTTGTACTTGCAGTTAAACCAGAAATCATTAATGAGTGATTGGTTACAAGACTTGCATTTGAAACATTTAGAGTAGAACTTGAATTTACGTCAACTGGTGTTGATGTGGAATAAAATACTTTAGATGTTGAAGATGCATTTGTCATCCAAGTAATCATTGCAGAGATATCTGAAGGTGTGCTTGCAACATTTGTGATGACCAAAGTTACCGGAGCTGGCACACAATTATCATCATTATCGTCGTTATCGTTTTCATCATCTCCGTGTCTATTACTTATTAGATTACT
>JAHFMZ010000021.1 GCA_023267555.1 bacterium | reverse complement strand
TTTCGTTCTGCTTATCCAACATTGTATGCAGACTACTCACATAGTGGCTGGCAAACTCTTTCACAAAACCCAGCTTTAATAGAATAACAAAACAAACTAAAGATAATGGACAAGGCCTCAAAACCTCGTCCATTTTTTATTTTGTCAGCTTTTTACGTGATATAATCTTTCGTATGACCAAACGTACAACACCCATAATCGTAGGAAATTGGAAAACAACACCTGCCACATTAGATGTTGCGGTTAAATTTATCAAACAATTGGATAAAAAATGTACGACATCAAAAATAAAACTTCCAAAGAAAGCTTATTACCTTGCCGTGCCAGATATTTTTATTCCAACTCTTTCAGAAATTTCTTCTGGATACATTGGCTCGCAAAATGTTTCTGGTATTTCTCTAGGGCAAGAAACAGGCTCAACAATTCCATCAATGCTTTTATCTGGTGGGGCAACATTCACTCTTGTGGGACATAGTGAAGTTAGAGCAAGAGGGGAAACAATAGATGAACGTGCACATAAAATGGCGCTTTCACTTCAATCAAAGCTTCCAACAATTTTATGCGTAGGAGAACACACGAGAGACAAAGAAGGAAAATATTTAGCTAAACTTGAAGAAGATGTCAAACAATCACTGTCACTTGTTAAAAGAAACCTTTTTGAAAATCTTATTATTGCTTACGAACCAGTTTGGGCAATCGGCGGCGATACTCCAGCCACAACTCACGAATGTTTTGAAGTTGTGATTGCATTACGTCGTGCTCTTGCTTCTATTGCAGGAATTGATTATGCAAAAAGGGTGAACATTCTATATGGTGGAACAGTTGCCAAAGATAATGCCAAACTTTTTATAACCGATGGTGGCGTCGACGGACTTTTAATTGGAAGAGCTTCACAAGAAATCACAACTTTTGCAAATATAATCACCTCCTGTCACAGCTCATAATTATGAATACTTCTTGGCAACAACATTTATTACCAGAGATACACACATTAAAAAGTAAACGTGTAATAGTACGTGTGGATTGGAATATGCCAATTAAAGACGGGGAAATAATTGATACAAGTCGTTTTGATGTATCCATTCCATTTTTAAAAGAGCTTTCTTTTGCTGGAGCAAAAATAGTTATACTCACACACTTTGGTGAAAAAGGGGAAAGTTTGGGAATCATAGCTTCACACGTTACAAAAACTTTACCCTTCATTTCATTTACACAATCGCTTGATTTTGATGAAATAAAAAAATCTGCAGAATCTTTGGAAGAAGGTGACGCTCTACTCTTAGAAAATGTACGAATGTGGAAAGGGGAAACCGATAATGTTCCGTCATTATCAGAATCTTTTGCTTCATTAGGAAATATTTTTATCAACGATGCTTTTTCTGTGTCACACAGGGAACATTCTAGTGTGGTCGGAATTGCAAAACGAATGCTTTCATATTTTGGACCACTATGTGCTAGAGAATTAGAAAATTTATCAAAAGCCATCACTCCTGTTAAGCCCGCAATTTTAATTGTCGGTGGAGCAAAAATTTCTACCAAACTTTTACTCATACAACATTATCTTGACCAAGGGGTAACTGTATTTCTAGGAGGAGCGATGGCACACAATATATGGAAGGGACGTGGATTAGAAATCGGTAAAAGTTTTTATGATTCAAATTTAAAAATATCTGATACTATTTTAAATCATCCTTTAATACTTACTCCAAGCGATGTCATTTTAGAGTCTGGTGAAATAGTAGATTACAATAATATTCCTGCAGATGGTATGGTTGTAGACTGCGGAGATCAAACAGTAGAGATGTTGGGTGAAAAAATTTCCTCATCAAAAACAATTATTGCCAATGGCCCCTTAGGTTTATATGAAAGAGGTTGGCGAAAAGGTAGTGAAGAAGTTCTGGCCAAAATAGCAAACAGCGAAGTAACTTCATATATTGGAGGAGGTGACACTGTAGCTATTGCTCATTCTCTTCATCTTTTACAAAACTTTACTTTCGTATCATTAGGAGGTGGCGCAATGCTTGAATTTCTCTCCGCAGGAACGCTTGTCGGTATCGAATCGATAACAAATCAAAGTAAATAATTTTTAAATTCCCACACCCAACTCTATTGGACAATGATCACTACCATACACTTCATTTAATATTTCCGCTTTTTTAATTTTCTTTTCCAAACTTTTTGAAGTAAAAATATAATCTATACGCCAACCAATATTTCTATCACGCGATCTAGTTTTCATATCCCACCACGTATATTTTATTTTATTACCGTGAACAAAACGAAATGTGTCAGTAAAACTTTTTACATATTTTGCAAGACGACTTCTTTCATCTTCTGTACAACCGAGCTTCCCTGCATTTTCTTTTGGACGAGCAAGATCAATGTCCGCAACTGTAGCATTCACATCTCCCACAAAAATTACCGGCTTCCTTTTTTCGAGAGCTTTTGCACGTTTCAAAAATTTATCATAATAATCTAATTTATATAAAAAATGTTCTTCGCTCTTTCCACCATTTGGCCAATAACAATTCATAAAAATAAAATCTTTGAAATAAAGCGTGAGCAGTCGCCCTTCTGTGTCCATATGATCGTGTCCCAATCCGTATTCAATTTTTTCTGGTTTTTCTTTACAATAAACTGCCACACCTGAATAACCTTTTCTTATTTTCGAGCTATCAAAAAAAGAATAATATCCTTTTGGATTTAAGACACTTTCTGGGAGTTGATCAGGCGTAGCTTTTGTTTCTTGTATAGCCAAAATATCAGGGGACAATTTTAATACTTCTTTCCAATTTTCTTTTTTTGCTACCGCCCTTATTCCGTTTACATTCCAAGAAATTATTTTCATAAACGAATTATAACAGAAAAAAGGTATACATTTACAAAAATAAAAATAATCTATATAGTGAGCTTAAGTTCTTTGAATTTTATGGGAGAAAATAATGAGCCAAATGGTAGTTTATGAAGATGATTTCGAAAGAATCCTTCGTGAACAGGTAGCCAAAACCGGCTTTTCTGAAGAAGATATCAGGAAAATGATGCTGGGCATTCTTAACAAAAATGGGTTTGTCCTCCAAAAGACATCACTCGCACAACAAATAGCTCACGCAAGAATGATTGCCGGAGAAAATGCTGTCATTGAAAATCTGAGGAAAAAAGGTCTGTAATTTAAATTGGGGGAATCACAATGCTTACAATTAGCAGGGAAGAATTTGAAGAGTTGATTGAAAGAAACGTCAAAAAAACAGGCCTACCAGAGGAACTGGTAAGGCGTGAAGTGGAAACTGTCATAAAGATAAAAGGCTATGAAATAGAAGAACCCAACATAGAATCTCTTGCCACTCATTTCGTTCATTGATAATGGGTGACGTATAAAATCTGCTCGCAACACCCGGGCAGATTATTTTTTATCTTATTATTTTTCTTTTCGTTTCGAATGAAACTTTTCAAATTGATCACGCAAAAATTTATTTGTCACATTTGTATAAATCTGAGTAGTAGCGATAGACGAATGTCCGAGCATCATTTGGACAGTACGCAAATCCGCTCCATTATAAAGAAGGTCAGTCGCAAAGCTGTGACGAATAACGTGTGGTGTACATTTTTTGGCAATACCAGCAATCATTGCATATTTTTGTACGACTCTTTCTACACTTCGCGGTGTCAATCTAACCGATTCTTCTTTTACCATACGCGAATGAGCACGAGGGGAGTGATCGATAAACATCGCTTCATCAATATCTACTCGACCTGTTAAATATTTTTTTACAGCTTCACGCGCGGATCCAGAAATAAATACTACGCGAATTTTACCACCTTTTCCTCGCACAGATATTTCGCCTGTATTTAAATCTGCATCTCTATCCAAAGAACACAACTCTGATACACGAAGTCCAGTTGAAAAAAATAATTCTAAGATAGCTTTGTCACGAAGACCAGAAATAGTAGACACGTCAGGTGCGGACATCAAATTTTCTAATTCTTTTTCGGAAATCAAATCAAGTTCTCGCTCTGCTGTTTTTGCAAGTTCAATTCTTTCTGGATCATAAGACTGTACACCTCGCTTTCGCATATATTTTAAAAACGCCCGAAGAGCAATCAAATGATAATTTTGAGTCTTTTTATTTAAAGTTTCCAAAGCCTGACCCTTTTTTAATTCACGAGCAGGGTGACGATTAAGAAATACACGATATTCACGCATCATACTTTCAGAAAGAGAAGAGGGGGAATCGCTGGCCCCGTGATCTGTGGCAAATTCCAAAAAACGTGTCAAATAATGGTCATAATTACGCACAGTGAGTGAAGATCGTCCCTTCTCTATCTCTATATATTGTAAATAGTCTTGTTTTAATGAGTATAAATCCATAAATACAGAAGTTCTTCATCATATTATACTCTAATGTCGCACAATCTCGTAGTTATGTTGTTAATATGTGATTTTATATTGAATTTACTGGATTTTAAGCCTTTTCTACACCCAAAAACCTTTACTTTGAAATCTGCTGACAGGACTTGCAATTTTAAAGAATATATGCTACAATATATAAATAGTTAATCAATACGCTACTAATATGCTTTCTGCCAGAAAAAAGGCTACGGCCATTAAAAACGTTCAAATTCACGCTTCAGACACAGGTTCTCCTGAGGTTCAGGTGTCTCTTTTGAGTAAAAAAATCACTGAACTTACTAATCATTTGAAAGTTCACAAGAAAGACAATCACTCACGTCGTGGTCTCATCCAAATGGTTGCTGATCGTCGTACTCATCTTAAATATCTTCAAACTTCAAATAAGAAGCGCTACGATTCTGTGGTGAAAAAACTAGGGCTCAAGTAAAATCAACAAAACTATTTCATTTTGCTCTGACGAAGTCTCTTGTTTTCATTCAAAGTACTATTTGTACATTTCTTTCAAACATTTCTTCGTGCCTCGCAACTAAAACAGTTTTCTTGATTTTCAAATAGTGGGTGTATAATTAACTATAGTTTCTTTTTTAATAAACAAATGTGTCGGGGGAATTATGTTCGTATTTTCTATAAACTAATCCCTGATACCTACAAACTATTCAATATGTCAGTCATAAAACACGGTGACCAACGCGTCGCAGTATTTATAGATACACAAAATCTATATCACAGTGCAAAAAATTTATATAATGCAAAAGTAAACTTCGGAGCAATAATGGAAAGTGCCATCGGAAAACGAAAACTCATTCGTGCTCTCGCATATGTCATCACGACAGAAGCAGGGGATGAAACAAATTTCTTTGATGCTTTAACAAAAATTGGTATCGAAACTAAAACAAAAGATTTACAAATCTTTTACGGAGGGGCAAAGAAAGCCGATTGGGATGTGGGACTTGCTGTCGATGCGATTCGTCTTGCTCCAAAAGTGGACACTATCGTACTTGCTACCGGCGACGGAGATTTTGAACCACTCGTCAATTTTCTCAAAGAACATTTCGGTGTACAAGTGGAGGTAATTTCTTTTGGAAGATCAACATCAAGCAAACTTCGTTCAGTATGTGAAGACTTTATTGATATGTGTGATCATCCAGAAAAATTCTTAATGGGATATCGCGCTCATCGTTCTGTCGCAAAAAAGGGAAGAACCGCAGTAAAAAAATCTTCTTCAATTAAAGAATACTCAGATGAAGATTTGGGAATTTCTTCTGAAAAGAGTACAAAATAATAATTTATAAATTGTTTGCCACTTGAAAACATAAAAGCGACGCCGTAGGCGTCGCTTTTATGTTTATAATTTTATCTTCTCAGGGCTGTCTCTGCTATACTATTTTTATGGCCATAGCAAATATAGATACATTTGAACACGACATCTCTGATGAAATAAAAAACAAAGAAGCAACCATAGGCGACATCGCTGCGGCGGCAGGAGATGTGGGAAATACCCCACAAATAAACACTATTTCTCCTCTCCTTTTAATAAGTGTTATTATCCTTTGTCTTTCTGGAATTATTGGAGGAGGATTGCTGGGATATATCTATTATACAAAGCAAAAAACTATTGCATCACAACCAAAAGATACTCCTCTTGGACCAGCTGTTCCGACAATCGCATTAAGTACAATATCTCCAGAACTTGATAGATCAATCGGTAGATTCATCAGCAATATACAACGTAGTGAATTTGGATATAGTATGACAATAAATTCTTATCCTCCTGTTTATGCTTATATGATAAAAAATGAAAGTCTATATGCAGATGAAATCGCAACAGCTGTCGGGGCCGGAAGAGATATGTCCAGTTCAACAACTGTGCCTTTTACATTTACTGATGTCACTGAAAATAATCAAAATATACGCGTGGGGACATCTGAATCAAAAACTATCTCATATGCTTTTGTAAATAACACAAAAACATTACTCATTGCATCGACAGTAGAAAATATTCTCAAACTTA
>JAHFMZ010000020.1 GCA_023267555.1 bacterium | reverse complement strand
AAGTCCACCAAAAAAGTTATGAATAAAATTTTCCAAATCTTATTAAACGCAATTCCAGTGTTGATAATGATTGGATTAATACCCTTTATATTAAACGATTATCTTTTAGCTGTCGTCTATCTCTGTATTATTTTCATAGCACTTTTATTAAAACGAAAACAAAATGATTTACTTGTTCTTGTGTTTGGCTTTATGATAATGATTGTTTCTGAGTACTTATTTATCATCACAGGTGTTGAAACTTTCAATAGAAATACTTTATTTGGATTGATGCCACTATGGTTGCCCTTACTCTGGGCATATGGTTTTGTCGCAATAAAGCGTTCAATCGAGATATTAAACAAATAACTTCGTTCCAAATTATTTAAGATAATATGATAGAATATAAAGAATGTTAGATATTAAATTCATACGCGAGAATAGCGATATTATTAAACAGGCAACACTCAAAAAACATCTTAATTTTGATGTAGACGAACTTGTTGCCGTGGATTCTAAACGTTTAGAAATACTTAAAGTTGTAGAAGATTTACGCTCTCAACAAAATACTGCCAGTGAAGCAATAGCCAAAGCTCAAAATGACGAACGTAATGGTTTGATTGATTCTATGCGTCGCGTAAAAGATGATTTAAAATTTAAAGAAGAAGAATTGGAAGAAGTGATGAAAAAATGGCGAGCACTTATGCTTGCTGTACCAAATATTCCAGATATGTCTGTGCCCGAAGGTAGTAGTGATACAGATAATATAGAAGTAAAAACGTGGGGGACTATTCCAACTTTTCCTTTTAAACCACTAGATCATATTGAATTGATGGAAAAACAAGATATGGTTGACTTTGAACGTGGTACCAAAACTGCCGGTTTTCGTGGTTACTTTTTAAAAAATGATGGGGCAATGCTTGAAATGGCTGTTTGGCAATATGCAATGTCGCGTTGGCAAAATAAAGGATTCACTCCAATGCTCGTGCCATCACTTGTGAAGCGTGAGACACTTCTTGGTTCTGGGTATTTGCCTCAAGGTGAAGATGATTTGTACAAAGATGGAAATGACTATCTCGCTGGAACAGGCGAAGTGGCAACTATGTTTTATCACAGCGATGAAACATTAGACGCACAATCACTTCCAAAAAAATATATTGTCTGGAGTCCGTGTTTTCGTAAAGAAGCAGGCAGTCACGGCAAAGACGTGAAAGGTCTTGTGCGCGTACACGAATTTTATAAATGCGAACAAGTTGTACTTTGTGAAGCCAATCACGAAACATCAGTTAAATATCACGAAGAAATCACTCGTAACGCAGAAGAAATGATGGAAGAATTGGGTCTTGCATATCACACTGTTGCAAATTGTGGTGGAGATTTAGGCTTGGGGCAAGTCAAAAAATATGACATTGAAGTTTGGATGCCATCACAAGAAAAATATCGCGAAACACATTCTGCAAGTTATTTTCACGATTTCCAAACGCGACGTTTAAATATTCGTTACAAGGATAGCGAAGGCAAGCTTCGTTATGCTCACTCTCTCAATAATACAGCAGCAGCTACACCAAGACTTATCACTGCAATTATAGAAAATTATCAGCAAGCAGACGGCACGATCAAAGTTCCGGATGTTCTTGTACCATTTATGGGAGGAAAAACAATTATTGGAAAATCAGTGATATAAAAGTTTAATAAATGAAAAGAAAAACTTTTAATAAAATACTCAAAATATTTTTTATATTAATCGTATTATCATTTTTAGGTGGGATTTTTTATTTATATTTTAATACTGGATTTTTTACAATTCATAATTATGAAATCATCGGTGTGAAAAATGAATACATCTCGACACTTCAAAAAAAGTTTGAATTACTCGACAAACAAAAACTATATAAAGTTTTACCAGGAAATAGGGTGATTAGCTATCACAGCAAAGATATCAAATCAGTAATTCGTGAAGTATTGCCAAATACTGCCACTGTTTCTATTTTGCCAATTTCTTTTCATACATTAAGAATATCAGTTACTACGTACACACCGCTTTTTAAAACTGGAGACCATCAAGCCATAACTAAAGATGCAATTATTTATACAGAAATGCGAGATATAAATGAATTACCTTTATTTACATTCGCCACGTCTTCTAATATTACCCCTCAAATTCTTTCTCAAGTATCAGATATTATTACAAAAGTTTCTGCGACTATATTTCCAGTTCAATTAATAAATGTTAATGAATATTCTGATATTTATTTACGTAAAACTGATAATGGAAGCGCAGTTATACTTTCTGCTACATCTGATATTAAAAAAGTTTGGTCAAATCTTGTGAGCGCCATTGATACCGAACCACTAAAATCAAAGCTCGAAACAGAAAAAGACCGCTTGGAATACCTAGACACTCGTTTTGGAAATAAAGTTTTTTATAAGTTTACAAATGATAACAAGACGTCTATAATCGGAAACTATGCAACTACAACATCTTCTACAACAACTCTTTCACGTTAAACAGAAAGTAGTAATAAAGAAAATTGCTATGAATCCAGTTCGTGGTTTTTGGCAGAAACTTGCTGATGAAAAAATTTTACAAAGTAAGGCCTTGTACGTACTTGCACCGATGGCGGATGTGACCGATATTGCTTTTCGTACAATGATTGCAAAATATGGAAAACCAGATGTGATGTGGACAGAATTTGTTTCAGCGAATGGTTTATGCAGTGAAGGGCGAGAGATTTTGAAGCGTGATTTGGAATTTGCTGATACCGAAAGACCAATAGTGGCGCAATTGTTTACTGCGGAGCCAGATAAGATGCGTGAAGCTGCGAAATTGTGTCGAGAACTTGGTTTTGATGGTATTGATATAAATATGGGTTGTCCAGATAAAACTATTGAAAAACAAAAAGCTGGATCTATGATGATGCGTGATTGGAAAAATGCACAAAAAGTTATTCGTGCAGCACAAGAGGGTGCGGGGGATATTCCAGTGTCAGTCAAAACACGAATCGGTTTTAATAAAATAGAATTTATGGAATGGTTGCCAAAAATTTTGGAATGTAATATTCCTGTGTTAACTGTTCATCTTCGCACTAGAAAAGAAATGTCAAAAGTTCCTGCACATTGGGAATTGATGCCTGAGATTGTAAAACTTGTGCGTGATATGACTGGAGAATTAAAAGATGGTGGCACTATTTTAATAGGTAACGGTGATGTGATATCTGTAAAAGATGGAAAGGAAAAATCAAAAACAACTGGATGTGATGGAGTGATGGTTGGACGTGCAGTATTTGGCACTCCTTGGTTTTTCAATGAAGAAGTTTTTGAAAAAGGGAAAAGTACAGAGGAACGATTAGCTATGCTTATTGAGCATACAAAATTATTCGAAGAAAAACTTGGGGATATAAAAAGTTTCGCGATTATGAAAAAACACTACAAAGCTTATGTTCATAATTTTGATGGTGCTAAAGAATTGAGAATTGAATTAATGGAAGCAAAAAACGCAAAAGAAATAGAAGAAAAGGTAAATAGTTGGCTTAAAAATAGAATTCTATAGTTATGTTATAATTTACAAATGTCAAAAGACCAACACGTCGCTTTATATCGTAAATATCGTCCAGAAGTATTTTCTGATGTCGTTGGACAAGAGCAATTAGTTACATTGTTAACAAGTGTAATTAAACAGAAAAAAATTGGACACGCTTATCTTTTTTGTGGTAGCAGAGGGACAGGCAAAACAACAGTGGCTCGTATTTTCGCAAAAGATATTGGATGTAACCCCGAAGATATTATTGAAATAGATGCAGCTTCAAACAGAGGTATTGATGAAATTCGTGAGCTTCGCGAAGCTGTGCGTACCGCACCATTTTCTTCTCCATACAAAGTTTATATTGTTGACGAGGCACATATGCTCACCAAAGAAGCCGCGAATGCACTTTTGAAAACTTTGGAAGAACCACCATCACACGTTATTTTCATTTTAGCCACAACCGATCCAGACAAACTTCCCCAGACTATTGTTTCGCGTTGTCAAAAAATTATTTTTAAACAACCAGACATAAAAACTCTCGCGGACAGATTAGTTTATGTCGCAGGAAAAGAAAATTTTGATTTACCGTTTGAAGTGGCAGAAACAATAGCCCAGCACGGTAAAGGTTCTTATCGCGATGCTTTGGGAATATTAGAACAGACATTAACCGTATCTCAAAAATCTGTAAAATTAAACGATATAAAAAACCAGCTCGGCATTCCAGAAGAAGAAACTTTGATTTCTCTTTTGCGCGCATTATGTATGAAAGACACAAAAGCTATTTTAGACAATATTTCTATTTTAGAAAAAGGGGGCAAAAATGCTCTACGAACCTACGATACTTTTTTGGAATTGCTTCGTACAGCTCTACTTCTTCGTTTTGACGAAGGAACAGTAAAAAACAAGATAATTAAGGACATTGCCACCGAATATCCTCACACCATAGGCTCAAAAACCATCCTAGAACTGTTGGATAAACGCCACCTGCTGGAAGTTTCAGATATTCATTCGTGGACTGCTTTTTCGGCAATTTTGCTATCTTTGACAGAAGTTTAGATACTGCTAAAAGCAACACCGAGATAATATGGCCACAAGACAAGAGCAAAGACTCCTTGTGCGAAAGCTAAATGCAAAAAGCCTATAGTGAAAAGCCAGCCTCCGAACCATAGCCCACCAAAGAATGTGTGATTTACGATTTTAATCTTTTCTTTTTCCATAAATTTATAATGATGAATATCCGATCTCCATATTCAAAATATATAAAGCAATTATTATAATAATTCCTATGACTCCATACATAACATATTTCTTCTTCATATGACTTTATTGTATCACCTATATTATCTATAATCTACAACGTGTTACACTTACATTATTATGATGTATAAGTCCTTGGCATCAATCAAAAAATACACCTCACATCCAACCACCCTTATTTTCCTTTCTGGTTTTTTGTTTGATATGGTGATGCTTCCAGATCTTGAAGACCCAATCGCTAGATACATTGGTTTTGGACATTTATGTATTGTTGCTTTTTTTATAATGTTTCGTGAGTGGGTGGTTTCTCAAAATACTGCAAGTAAAACAGAACAAAGAATATATAAATTATCTTCGTTCTTTATTTCCTTCTCATCAGGAGCTGCGCTTTCATTTATATTTATATATGCGTTACGTAGCGCAGCTTTGGCAATATCGTGGCCACTATTTGTTATTTTATTTTTATGTATCATAGCGAATGAATTTGCTTTGACTCACGACTTTAGATTCACTCTTGATATTGGTGTACTTTTTATTGCTACAGTTTTCTTTAATATTTTCAACACACCTTTTATTTTAAAGGAACAAAATGATCAAACTTTTGGTATTAGTATTTTGATAGCTATTTGTATTTCACTTGTTTATATTTATTTTTTGAAATTTTCATCCGAAGCAGCACGTTATGAAACCCCTCGAGGTTACGCTTTGGCACTAGGTATTCCAATGTTTGTTGGTATGCTCTATTTTTTAAATATTATTCCAGCTGTTCCACTTTCATTAAAAGAATCTGGTGTGTATCACAACCTCACTCGTACAGATAAAGGAACTTTCATAGGACAAGGGGAGATAGACACCAGGACATTTGCAAAATTTGATACTCCAATTTATCATTTAACATCTTCTGACACTGGTGTTTATTTTTTTAGTGCCGTTAATGCACCAGCAAAATTAACTGCACCACTTTCACACGTTTGGGAATTTTATGACAGCAATTCTAAAAAGTGGATACAGTCTACCATTGTTCCCTTCACAATTTCAGGAGGAAGAGAGGATGGTTATCGTTCATTTTCATATAAAGCAAACATTGACGAAGGTCTTTGGAGAGTAACAGTGAAATTAGACGGTAATCGTGTCGTAGGACAAATGAAATTTAAAGTAATTAAAACAGATAATCGTATTGAAACAAAGCAAATATTTTTATAGTCCATTAAAACTAAATACACTAGTAGTAATACATTTTACTTTTAAAGATCGAAAATCATCTGTACTCAAATCCATTGTAGACGCTTCATTCAAAGAATACATAATTGATAGTGGATTATCATTGTGTGGAAGACCGAGTGCGTGACCTAATTCGTGAGTTAATACACGCAACAATTTTTGTTTACTACTAAATTCATAAATATCTATTTCTTTTTTCGAAGGATTGTAAATACCTTCTTCAAATTCTTTGCCCGCAGTGCTATTAATTGTATTTATATTTTCATTAGCATTAGTTACTAACAAATTATATCTATTAATGAATGTATTTATTTGCCCGACTAAATTATTAAGTTCTATTCTTTTGCTATTCAAGTTTTGTTGTTCAATTAAAAGGTTGGTTCTTTGAGTTGTTAATTTAAAATATACATCTTGTGATACATTAATCCCATTATTCCAATCTGTTACTTTGTTGCTGTAATCAGCTTGATGTTGTTCCAATCTAATTACCATTTTTCTATAATCTTTTTCGAGTAACTGATGTTTTTCTTCCAAAGTGATATATTGTTGCTTCACAGAACTAGCCAATTTATTTATTTTGGCGAGGTCAGCCTTCAAAAGGGCATTGGTTTGTGTCGTTGCTTGTCGCTCATCATATATAAGACTTATAGTTAATTCTCCGGTTGGACTATATTCAAATAATTTTTTATTT
>JAHFMZ010000007.1 GCA_023267555.1 bacterium | reverse complement strand
TCCATTCCTTCAATTTGTCCACGTTTTGATGAAAGATTTCCAGTAATATCTCCATAAAACTTGTCCGGTGTCACAACTTCCACTTTCATTATCGGTTCAAGAATCACAGGTTTCGCTTTTGAAACAGCATCCGCAAGTGCCATACCCGCTGCTAATTTGAAGGCAATTTCTGATGAGTCCACTTCGTGGAATGATCCATCATAAACTTCACAAGACACGTCCACCATTTTAAATCCCGCCAAAGTTCCTCTATCCATCGATTCACGAAGACCTTTTTCTACCGCTGGCACAAATTCTTGCGGAATAACTCCACCTTTAAGTGAATTCACAAATTCAAAACCATCATAACGCTTTGTGTTCTTTGGTAAATCTTCAAGTGCGACAGAATAATCGATCGGTTTAATATTAATTTTCACGTGACCATATTGTCCACGACCTCCTGACTGCTTGATATATTTTCCTTCGCCCGAAGCAGACCCTTGAATAGTTTCTTTGTAGGCCACTTGTGGCTTGCCAGTATTTGCTTCCACGTTAAATTCACGCTTCATACGATCCACAATAATTTCCAAGTGAAGTTCTCCCATTCCAGAAATAATTGTTTCCAAAGTTTCTGGATCAGATGAAACACGGAAGGTTGGATCTTCGATTGCAAGACGTGAAAGCGCCATACCCATTTTTTCTTGATCAGCTTTTGTCTTTGGTTCCACACGCATAGAGATAACAGATTCCGGAATAACAATTCTTTCCAAAATAATTGGATGATCTTCATTACAAATCGTATCTGATGTCACTGTATCTTTGAGTCCCACCGCAGCTGCGATTTCTCCAGCATAAACTGTCTTCACTTCTTCACGATCGTTCGCGTGCATACGCAAAATTCTTCCCACACGTTCTTTCTTTTCTTTTGTAGAATTATAAACATAACTTCCAGATTCAAGTGTTCCCGAATACACACGTATAAATGTGAGTTGTCCCACGAATGGGTCTGATTGTAATTTAAAAGCAAGAGCCGCGAGTGGTGCTGTGTCTGAAACTTCACTTTCAATTATCTCTCCTGTGTTTGGGTCAATTCCTTTTGGTGCTGGGATGTCGAGTGGTGATGGAAGATAGTCAATCACCGCGTCAAGTACGAGTTGCACACCTTTATTTTTTAGAGCCGAACCACAGAATACTGGGAAAAGTTCATTGGCAATAACTGCTTTACGAATAACTGGTTTTAATTCTTCAACAGTAAATTCTTTTCCTTCGAGATACGCTGTCATCATATTTTCGTCAGTCTCGACAATTTTTTCAATCATTTCTCCACGACGCTTCTTAGCTTCTTCCAAAAATTCTGCTGGAATGTCGACAAATTTTATATCTTTTCCTTTGTCACCTTCGAACTTTACTTCTTTCATTGTCAAAAGGTCGATGATACCATTGAAATTTTCTTCCGCACCGATTGGCATTTGCATACGCACAGCTTTTTTTGAAAGACGATCTACGATACTGTCAAAACTTTTATCATATGATCCACCCATGCGATCAAGTTTGTTGATGAAACAAACACGGGGCACGTTTCCTTCTGATGCATATTTCCAGTTTGTTTCTGATTGTGGTTCCACACCAGCAACCGCGTCGAAAACAACAACCGCACCGTCGAGCACACGAAGAGAACGCTTCACTTCGATAGTAAAGTCGATGTGCCCAGGAGTATCAATAATATTAAAACGACATTTTTTTGAATCGTCGGTCTTCGGCATATATGTCGGTGACCAAAATGCAGTCGTCGCCGCAGAGGTGATAGTGATACCACGCTCACGTTCTTGTTCCATCCAATCCATCACTGTATCCCCTTCGTGAACTTCACCGATTTTGTGTGACACACCAGTGTAGAAAAGGATACGCTCTGTTGTCGTAGTTTTTCCAGCATCGATATGAGCAATAACTCCGAAGTTACGTGTTTTGTTTAATGGATAGTCGCGAGCCATAATAATAGTTTATAGTTAATAGTTATTTAGTGGGAGTAAGTTTGCTTCGCAAACTTACTCCCAAGTTATCAAAAGCAGAAAATAAAAAACCGCTTTTGCAGTAGCTATATGCTAACACAAACATAGTCAGAAGTCTATGGTGTAATTCGCTAATTTATTTTGAAATTCCAAAACGAAAAAACTGAGATAAATGCAAGGCGTGAAAGATTTTTGTGACTAAAATGTACAAGACGTACATTGCGGGAACAAAAATCTTTCACAACGAAGCAGTCGCTCAGTTTTTTTCATTTTGGATAAAAAAAGCCTGCGCTGTGGGCGCAGGCAATCCGAGTAATTCTTCGATGACAGGGGGATTTTTCCTTTTCTCCGCGGATTTCTCCCCTAGAATTTAATGCCACCGTACTACGATATACACAAGATTTTCTTCTCCATTTTTCCTCTCATCTGCAGGCTACAAGGAGTGTCCAAGCCGCATCAAGGCAAAGCAAAAAGACAATTTTGTGTACCCAAATATATACTAGCATAAACACAAAACAGCGACCACTTCGTGGTCGCTGTTTATGTATTTTTTACGAAACATTTTGCGAGTTAATTTTTCGCTTCGCTCTAAATTACCACGCAAAATGTGCAAAAGCCTTATTGGATTCCGCCATACGGTGTGTATCCTCCTTCTTCTTCACCGCACTTCCTTCATTATTCGCTGCTTGCATCAATTCATCCGCCAATTTAAAACGCATAGCTTTTCCTTTTTTCGCATTCGCAGCATCCAATATCCAACGAAGTGAAAGCATAAACCTACGATCATCGCGAACTTCTCTCGGCACTTGATAATTTGCTCCACCGATACGACGTGAACGAACTTCAGTCACTGGTCCTGTGTTTCGTAGTGCTGCCTCAAATGTTTCCATTGGATCTTCTACTTTTAATTTTTCTTTTATAATATCAAAAGCACCATACACAATATCGCGTGCTTGATTTTTCTTTCCACCTTCCATCACATAGTTTATAAACTTTGAAACTTTTAGAGAATTATATTTGGCATCTGGGCCAACCATATTTCTATTATTAACTTTACGACGCATAATTTTAATGATTACGTCTGGGCTTTCCCGCAAGTCTTCGGTACTCCAGAGCGTGTTTATTTCAGTAATGACTTGAATACTCTAAACGAGTTTCTAAATACTACAACAAATTTTACGAAAAAGCAAAGCGCGACCTACGGTCGCGCTTTTGTATTTTCTCGACGTATCAAAGAAAAAATAATTAAAAAGTCTCACAAATTTGTGAGACTTTTTAATTATTTTATATTGTAAAAAGAAAGAATTTGCTTTAGATGCGAGGCAGAGAAACTTTTTTCGACCAAGACGTACGGGTAGTACGTTGCGGGAGAAAAAAGTTTCTCTAACAAAGCAGCTGAAGTAAATTATTTCTTTTTTGATACTGTTTTTCCCCCTCCAACTTTCGGTTTCTTCGCCCCGTAAAGTGATCTTCCTTGGAATCTTTTTTCTACCGGTGTCGCATCCAGTCTTCCGCGAACAATGTGATATCTCACTCCCGCCAAATCTTTCACACGACCACCACGCAAAATTACCACTGAGTGCTCTTGAAGTTTATGTCCCATTCCTGGAATATAAGCTGTTACTTCCATTCCATTTGTTAAACGCACACGAGCAATTTTACGCAAAGCAGAGTTTGGTTTCTTTGGAGTTGTTGTTGTCACCTTGATACATACACCACGCTTGAACGGAGAATTATAAAAATTAGGTTTGTTTTGTATAGCATTGAAACCACGAGTCATAGCAATAGAACGCGACTTTTTCACAGTAGTTGCGCGTGATTTCTTTACGAGTTGATTAATTGTTGGCATAAAACTAAATAGTAGTAGAATACTATCAAACATAGCTTAATTTTGCAAGTATAAACTATCTCTCTGTACGTTTTAGAGCCACTATCGTGTCATTTCGCAAATCATAAATGATGGCCAAGTTTGGATAAATCACAATATAATCCCCTTCTTTTACATTTAAATAAAAATCATTTTGTTTTTTTAAAGCACTCGCATCTTGTACTCGCACAACTGCTTCTGCGTCACCCTTTGGCAATTCTGTGAGCTTACCAACACGCACAAGTATTTCCGATTTCGAAACCACCACATCGTTAGCAAAAGTGTTACCAATAAAAGCATATGCACCATACAGCGCCGAACCAGTAATCATCAAACCGATAACAATTTTAAAAGTGGTACTAAATGTTTTTGATAATAATATTTCACGGAGAGTTCGTTTTCCATAACGTTTTGTTGTACGAGCAATTCTAGACATAGAATTATGCTTTACAGTTTTTTTCATTGACGTTTTATTTTGCATACGAGTAGACATATTCATTCTACTTTTCAGTATACGACAAAAGGACAATTATTAAAGACAAAACTGTGGATACTTTAAAAAACTAAAGAAGTAAGGCTTTTATACCCTCAAATACATAAGGCATTATCAATCCATAAAGGACAGATGCTGCAACGATTGCCACCACCATATAAATCGGACTATAAATAATTCTAGATTTTATATGTAGTCGTGGAAACAATGCCTGAAGTATAGACATACCGTCAAACGGTGGAATAGGAATAAGATTAAAGAAGGCAAGCGATACATTCACTCCTATTATCAAATAAAGGGCTCCACCAATACCGTCATCCATCATACCTCCCAAAAATGACATTCTGAAAAGAATACCAGCCAAAAGTGCAATCAAAAGATTCATTAATACTCCGGCGGCTGCTACAAAAGCTACACCAAATCTAGTACGAATATTATGAACGTTATATGGAACAGGTTTTGCCCATCCAAAAAATGTTCCGAATGAGAAAAACGCAAATAACGGCACCATCACGGATCCCATCATATCAATATGGGGTATAGGATTTAGGGTAAGTCGCCCCGCGCGATGTGCAGTTTCGTCACCTTGTATATAGGCAGCATAGCCGTGAGCCACTTCGTGTAAAATTATTGAAAACAAAACAATTATGAGGGTAAATATAGAATCCATATGCTTTATATTCTATCACGTCTATAAAACATAATCATTTAATAAGTCTAAAAATGTTTGCGAAACGCTATTTTATATGATAAGATATGACAACTAATACATATTTATGGCAAACATCTGTCCACTCTGCGAAAAAGGCTCAAAAGTTGTTGGAAAATATAGCAACTCTGTTCGTGCTACAAAATTTAACCCATCAGGCGACCGTCGTGTATACCCAAATCTTCAATGGGCGAGAATTCCAAATGGTCCGAGAATTAAGATTTGTACGGGGTGTATGAAGCGTGGTCTCCACCTCCAGATTAAACTCTAATCAACAAAATAATTTCATCTACGTTGTTGCGGGCCCCAAGTTTCTCAGTCAATGTACTAGCTGTACATCTCCTTCAAAACTTTCCCCGCGCCTAGTATCTGAAACTATTTTCTTGATTATAGACGTTCATATTGCAAAAGTGACTTCTTTTGGATATAAGCAGTGAATAGAGCGCGACCTTTGGTCGCGCTCTATTCTTGCGAATCATTCGCATTTATCTATCAGTCTTTATTTCCATAATTCTTCCATCAGTTACAAAAGAAATACTCCCTCTATTTATCGTACTAATAATTTCTTTTGCATATTTTTGTAATCGCTCTATCGTCTCAATATTCGGATGTCCGTATTTATTATTTTCTCCCGCACTCACGATTGCATACTCGGGGCGAATATAAGTTAACAACTGTTCACCACTCGAAGTTTTACTTCCGTGATGCCCGGCTTTGTAAACAGTAATATTCCCGCCAGAGGCGGATCCGCCTCTGGCGGATTTCTGCAACCCATTATTAATCAATTCTCCTTCGCGTGTGCTCGGCAAATCTCCCGTCAACAAAAAAGTTTCATCACCATAAATAATTTCCATACTAACTGATGCATCATTGGTATCATTTTTATTTTCAACATAATTATTTTTTGGGTACAAAATCTTTGCTATCACTCCATCGTGAAAATCAATCACATCCCCACTCTCTGCAATATGCACATCTGCATTTTCATTTTCAATTTTTTTATTTAAATCATCAAATATTCCTGTATCACTTTTTGCTTTAGAAATTACAATACTCTTCACATTATATTTTTCCAAAACTGGAATCAGTCCTGTCACGTGATCCGCATCTGGGTGTGTCGCTACCATCACATCAATATCGTGTGTGAAATAATTCATCTCACTCGCGAGTTGCGAAAGCACAATATCACTAGCACCACCATCAACCAACATATTTTTTCCACTCGGGGTTTGTATCAAAATTGCATCACCTTGCCCAACATCCAAAAATGATACTCTTAATTTTTGTGGAGTAATTAAAAATATAATTGTCGAGGCAAGGCCTATACAAATAAGAAACGAAAATAAAACAAATAAAACTTTTCCATAATCAAGAAAAAATTCTTGAAACTTTCTCTTCCATTCAAAAAACCAATCTTTCATCTTTAAATGGTAACACAAATGTCTTCCGTTAATTTGGCTGGAACACATAACCTAAAACCTGTAAACTATACAAATGGATCTCCACACACTCATCTCCTCTGGTTCATACTTGGCAATTTTTATACTGATGTTAACCAATGGAATTGCAAATCTTCCATCATCACAATTGCTCTACATCATCGCCGGATATTTTGTCAGCACCGGCAATTTACTTTTTATACCCACAATAATCGCAGGTGCGCTTGGCAACACTATCGGTAACATCATCACATTTTTACTTATAAAAAAATATGATCGTCCACTAGCACAAAAACTTTTAATGTTAGATGAAAAAACTTTTACAAAAATCCACTCTGCCCTACACAGCACTTTTACACGAAAAGGTATGTGGTATATTTTTTTGGGCAAGCTCACACCATCGGTAAAAGCTTTTATACCGATTGTTGCCGGACTCGCAAACACAGCGACCAAACTCACCTCTTTTATATTTCTCATAGCTTCATTCATCTGGGCAACTGGCATCACCTACCTTGGTTTTAAATTCGGAGAACATATTACCCTCAAATCATTCACTGCCGTTTCATTGTTAATTGGAGGAATAATTATCCTAATCGCATATAAAAATATTTCTAAAAAATTATTTAAAAAATAATTTTAATACGGTATAACGTCGGATATATAATCCTTGTCATAAGTGACATTCGTTTCATTTTTATTTTTAAAAAAAATATATTTTATAAATAAAAATATTAAAACATACATCGTACACATCACTGCAAATGAAATCGTAAGAGTAAAAGATGAGAAAGGTAGCGACTCTATTCCTCTTGCAATCCATATCAAAAAATTAATTAATAATGTGTCTACAAAACCAAATAAAGATGCAAGTGTGTTGGAAAGATAAGAACCGACGACAATCAAAAATGATACAAGCATAGCAATTGGAATAAATGGAAGCACCAAAATATTTGCGAGCAATGCATACACCGACATCGTTCCAAATGTATACATAATATATGGCAACGTTGCGAGATATGCCGAAATTGTTGTTACAAAAATTTCTCTTAATGATGAAGTTTTTTCGAGTGGAAAATATTTTTGCAAAAAGATTTTAATTGGTTCGCTCATATACACCAATCCCATAGTCGCGAGAAATGAAAGATGTATCGACACACTATTTAAAAGTGAATATGGTTCATACATCACTATCACAAAAAGTGAAATTATAAATGCTTGTCTTGCGACATATTCACGACCGGTAATCATCGCGAGTAATGCGATGAAGGCCATCAATGTCGCTCGTATCACACTTGGTTCTGCACCCACCATCATCACAAAAATTATCACCGAAACTGATGCGAGAATAATACGCAAAAGAAGTGGCAAAAATGAAAGCACAAATAAAATAGCTACAATTACAATCACGATGTTAAATCCCGAAAGCACAATAATGTGTGATAGCCCAGCAACACGAAATGTTTGTAATAAATCTTTTGAGACAGATGATGCGCCAAATAGCATACCCCCTGCAAGTGATGAGGCTGGTGGTGATACATATTTATCAATTCTTAAAATTAAATTTTCTTTCCATCTACCAAGTGATTCACCAAAGGTGTGAGCTTCGATATTGATGACTTCAATTTTTGGATATGATATTTCGCTTCCAATATTTTTGGTTCGCAAGTACGATTCGTAATCAAATGCTTTTGTATCACCGTGCGGATATATCACATCTGGTATATTTACTTTGCCAGAAATTTTTAATGTCTCCCCTATTTGATATTTTGGATAAAGTGGAGCAGAAACTTGCACATCCAAAATATCACTTCCACTTGAAAGCGTATGCACATTAAAAATTTGATAATCATTTTTTGTTTCGGAAGAAGAAATTATTTTTGCATCAAATGTACAAATTGATTCACAAACAAAACTCGTTTTTGGTTCTACTAATTGCACACGGACTATTCCGAGAAATAATCCAAGAGAAAATAAAATGGTGATGAGCGGAAAAGAGAACAGGTGAGCAACAACTTCGTTGTTGCTCACCTGTTCTCTTTTCCGCTCCCAAAAATATAAACCCGTCTGTATCAAAATCAATACCACAGCAAATACTGCCACTTCACTCGCAGACATAGAAACTTCTCCAACCACCACTCCTAAACATACCCCGATTACAAAAGTTAATGTCTTTGCGTGTGTTGTATTCATATCTATAACCTATCACCTACAACCTAAAACCTATACCGTGTAGTCACTTTTCGCTCCTCTATATAGTTGCAAATCATTCGCATCATCAGCACACATTGTTGCTATTGTATCCACTCTCTCGTTTAGTGGTATTCCCACGTGCGCTTGCACATATTTCCAAGTCACTTTCACTCCGTTTGCTTTCAATCTATCTTCTTCTTTTTTCAAATCTTCCCACAAATCTTGATTTAACACTGGCTTCTTGGTTGATCCCTTCCATCCCCTTTTTATCCAACCATCAATCCATTCCGTCATTCCCTTTTTCACATATTGACTATCGGTCATCACTTCAATCTCCTTTGCTTCTTTTCCAATTTCTTTCAATCCCATAATCGCCCCCAAAAGTTCCATTCTATTATTTGTCGTCATATTCTCTCTTCCACCAAGCTCAATCACCTCATCTGGTGTGATTATTATCGCCCCCCAACCTCCCTTCCCTGGATTCCCTCTACTTGAGCCGTCGGTATAAATCGTAATTTTCATAATTAAATTATAACATCTATCTGCTTAGACAGGTTATATAAACAAAAGCCGCACACCCCCAATAAAAGTGTACGGCCATAAATCAAACAATCTTTATTACTTTTTTCCAAAAAGAAAAATAATAAGCAGACCACCAAACGAAAAAGGCTGCGAGTTGTTTCTTGCGGATGGAAAAATATGTAATAACAACGCAGATAAGGAATCCTGAGAAGGGATATCCTATTTCCACTATTGAAATCTCATTTCCACCAAGAGTTGCTAGGAAGTTACTAACCGTGTATCCGATGTAAATTATTGTTGGTGTTGTGTCTGGTTTTTTTATTGTATCTAGCGTTTGTGGAATACTGGCAATCATTAACGCACTGATACTAGCTAGAGCTGCCATCACATTGCCTGATGATACCCAAACAGTAATACAAAATACCACCAACAGACTTACTAGAGTTTCAAACTCACTCCACCTCTTTATCCATTTCTTCAATCCATCAGTTTTCAAGATACACGTGACGACAATCAATCCGCTGGCTGACAAACATACAGCCTGAATATAATTTCCACCTTCAAGATATATCGAGCCTGCGGCTACACTATCAAGCATTGACCACAAAAAAATAGTCAATGGATTCTGTTCCGATTCCTTTCGCAAAATCTGGACACAAAGCGGAATTGTTAAAAACAATCCTATCGTTCCGCCAAGCGAAATTAAATAATTAACCCCCCACAAATTGTGTAGCAAAAATGTTGAGACAATCGTGGCAGCCAAACACAAAACTATTTTTGTGTTGTTCACTCTATATTCCCCTTCAAAAAACTATTCACCACAATATACCAATTAAAAACAACTTTGTCAATATAAAAACCCTTGATACTCAAGGGTTTTTATATTTTTCCTTAAACTTTAAACGATAGAATACAAAGCTAAACCTGCGAAAATTGCAATAATTCCATAAAGATTTAATGCACCTAGAAGTTTTTTACTAACTATTCTGTGAAGAAGTTCTGGGAAAAGCATATATCCAACACCTTTCGCAAAAACTGCCCACATAAAAACAGTAATAACTGTCTTCCACGTTCCATCCCAAACATTATTGTCGATAAGATATATCGTCGATAAGAAAAGAAGTATAGCTCCAGTCAAATAAACAAAAGCTGGATGTCCAAAAAAATCTTTCAACAAATTTGGAACCGTCTTCCCCCGAAAAAGTAGAAACAAGCCACTAATCACCAAATATACCCCCAACACTTTAGTAACAATAAGCGTGATTTCCATAATTAAATTAATTAATTTACTAACAATTATATTATAGCACCTATAACAATCACAAAAGATAACTAATCACAAATTACATAATGTAAATATTCCTTTGTTCTTGTCGCCTTATACTTCCTATTTTCTGTTTTATCTGCTTTAAATCGGTTGTGGTCTTTCGTAAAATTTCCATACTTACCCTTCAAGCTCATAATTTCCTTAATATCATCTAAAGTCATTAACCCTTCGTTGTTATAACTTAAAAAGATATATTTTGCATTTGCTCTTAGAATCAAATCTTTAAAAGCTTCTTTGACCTGTGGTTTTGAACAATATAATGATTTTTGATTGTCATAATTTCTCAAACCAGTCTTCCCGTGAATTACGGGATTATCATATTTAGCAATAGTTTCTAGTAAATGATAATTTGTTGCATACTGTCTACGATTATATGGTGGATCTAAGTACAAAATATCACCATTAACCTTTTCCAAAACTTTATTTATATCTTCGTTAAAGATTTCATGTTCTTGATCATTTATCATCAACTGAGCTGGTTTTAAAATCAAACTATTTTGAGCAGTTTTTTTTAATTTTTTAAGAAAAGCACCATAAACAGAAGCCGTATTTGCATATTTATCTATTGACTCAAGTAAGCTTGTGATTAAAAAATAATATTCACCATCCGAAATTAAATTTTCTTTTTTCCATTCTTCAATCTTTTGGCGAATTGCATCGCATCTCATTCCGTTTTCATCAGAAAAATATTGACGTTCTTCCTTTTTATTTTTGGTTCCACCAATACAATAATTATTGTAAATAAATCCCTTAACACCTTTAATGTCAGATAAATAATTACAAACAAAAATTTTTTTATCTTCCACCTTAATCTTTTTTAATTCTGGAACCTCTTTCGTTAATTTAAGAAACTTTAACTCCTTATGATTACCAATATAATGTTTGTTTAAAACATAACTATAATACTGAATATCATTTGCTACAATTTTATAACCTTTTTCTTTAAAACGTCTCCCCACAATTCCAGTACCAGCAAATAAATCACAAAAAGTGCCGCCATCTTTATCAACTACTTTATTAATTGATTCTTCTAAAAATTCTAATAATGATAATTTACTGCCGATGTAGTTCATAATTAATAATTTATTATTTCAAAAACTAAATCATTACCCTCTAAATGATACTCAATATATTTCAAATTATTACATCTTTTTAAATTTCTACTGTTAAAAACAACAAAGGTATCAATAATCTTTTTATATTTCGTTGTAGTTTTATCATCTATTCTTTTAGAAATCAATAAAGGTTGAATATCTCCTTGTCTATTTGGAGTGTAATATTGTTCTATCCAATCAATATACCTTTGAATTTGTTTCGTATTAATAATATCAGCCTCCACTGACTTTAATTCTATTGGAAACAAAACCCTTTGACCATTCTGTATGGTTGAGACCATAATATCAATCCGTTGCATACCAACACCACAAGAGACTTCATTACCAAGCCATTCAAACTCTAGATTTTTACCCAAGATACAATCATTCAAAGACTGATTTATCCTTTTCCCGATATTGCGTACTATATAAGCTTGCAAATGTGTTTCAAAAGCTGTCTTTGCATTATATTTATTAATTAATCTTGGAAGTAAGTTTATTTCTTCTTTTCTCCCATTATAGGTACACACATTTTCGTCGGTCAAAATAATTTTTTGCTCAACTTGATCAAATGATAATTTCTGACCACCAGCATTTAATTCCTGTCTGTTATTTTTATCTCTTATCAATTGACACAATTTTTCTGCTTCATAAATAGTTACCATCGTATTTCCTCTGTTACCTTTTAATTTGCGATATATTAAACTCCAAAGCATCTGATTGGGAGATTGCATATTTTTTATCTCATCTAAAGCCTCCCACTCAGTAACACCGTCAGCATAAACCTTACTTGGCTCAATAAGTGTTCTAAAAGTTAGTGATTTTCCTAACTCATTTATTAAATATTGTCCATTATCATTATTGTCTAAAAAAGACCAGTCTTCTTTCGCTTTGAAAATTCCATAAAATTTTCCTTCATATATTTTTTCTGCAGAACTCATCTGTAAGTAAAAAATAATTTGGTCATCCTTTCTAATTCTATTTGCATCGGCCATCATACCTACCAACATATTTTCTTTTGAGTAGTGTAAGTTTGTGCTTGCAGAATTATTAAAATCAATATAATTATCTCGCGCTCCAGTGCCAGCAAAAAGATACTCCAAATGTAATTTGAATGTAGTTGCGCTAACTATAAATACATGTGTTGTCATAATTTATTTTATCTAGTACGAATACCTTCCATGTCTAAATAATAACACTCTTTAACATAACCACTAAACAACCTCCTTTATCCTCAACCTCAACTCAGTTTTTCCTCTAAACACAGATTTTTCGAGATGTGCGAGGAGGGTGTGCTCCTTTTTTGCTTTTTCTTCCAAATCTTTTGGGGCGAAAAACATAATCGATTTAACTTCTCCTAGTCTGTCCCCTTCTTTTTTCGGATACACGACTTCCAAATGCTCTCCCTTTTTACCAAACCATCTCATCGATAACGGCAGAACATTTTTAAAAGCAAAAAGTGGTTTCGGGTTTCCAACTCCAAACGGCGCGAGCGCATTCACCGCATTATGCGTCACCAAATTCACATCATCCATTTGCAAATACGAATGCACGATAGTTTTTTCTTCTCCTAGATTTTTTATTTCAATATGTTTGATCGCTTCATTAAGCGCGTCAGATAATTTTTCAACTTTATCAATCGCACAAGAAAATCCACCAGCCTGTTCGTGTCCACCAATATGCAAAAGCACATCTGGAAATAATTCTTGCGCTCGTGCCATCAATTCCACAACGTGCACATCACCGCGCGAACGACACGAACCCTTCACATTTGTTTTATCATCCCCTTGCCCATACACAAATGTCGGCTTCCCAGTCTCATCAATTATTTTTTGCGCAATCAATCCCAATATTCCCGGCCCCCACGACAAATCTCCGACCACCACCACATCATTTTTATAAACATCGTGATCAAAAGAAATATTTTCTGTAATATCTTTCACTCCTTGTTTTCTTTCTATGTTCAACGCTTCCAAATCTTCGACAAACCCTTGCGCAGCAACACTATTTTTCTCATACAACATATTGTGCGCTTGTATCGGATCACCCATTCTTCCCGCCGCATTTATTCTCGGTGCAATTGTAAAAGCAATATCGTCTTCGGTTAAATGTTCTTTCGAAACTCCTTGCGCATAAAAAATATGATTGAGTCCGTGACGTTTCGTCTGTCGCAAAACTTTCAAACCAAAATGTGCGAGCACACGATTTTCTTTTACAAGTGGCACCATATCTGCAATCGTTGATATCCCAACCAAATCGAGCAACCACTTTTCATACCCCTCTTTTAATTTTGAAACTGTATCAAGCACTACATTGTATTCTTCTGTGTTTTGTATTTGACTCTTGACTCTTGACTTTACACTCTCAACTGGGAAACTTTCTTGTGCAATTTTGTCGGCACGAAGTGTCGACAAAATTGCACAAGAAAGTTTCCACGCCACCGCACATCCACACAACATATCGTCATCATATTTACACACATCTTGTTTTGAATTAATCACCGCTATTGCGTCCGGCACAACTTGCCCATCACCTTCTTTGTGAATCGGCAAATGATGATCTGTCACAATAGTATCTATGCCCAAACTTTTTGCATACGCAACCTCATCAATATTTGTAATCGCCAAATCAACAGTGATTATCAAACTCACATCTTTTTTCTTCAACGTATCAATCGCCAAATTATTCAAACCATAACCTTCATTGTGCCTATGTGGCACATACATCACAACTTTTTCATAACCAATATCATTAAAAAAAGTACGCAACAGCACCCCACCCGGAATACCATCACAATCATAATCGCTATAAATCGCGACAGTCTCACCTTTTTTCATCGCCTCAATTATTCTTTCAACGGCTTTTTTCATCCCAAAAATTAGAAATGGGTCTCCAACATCATTTTCATACGATGGATTCAGAAACTTTTCAGCCTCTTCCTTTGTTTTTATCCCCCTTTGCGCCAAAAGTTGCGCTGTCAGTGAATGAATATCCAAATCACCAAATAATTTCTTTATTTTTTCTTTTGAAATCTCACCGTGAACAGAGAATTGTGACATAGCTATCAGTATAGCAATACAGATGTCCTTTATAATTCAACAGCACCGTAAACTTATTAATTTATATTTTATTTTTATAAAGGACAAAAATAAAACCTTATAAAATACTGCCTTCGCATTCTAGTGTTCACAGAATTGGATGAGATTCGCGGCAAAACGAAAGTTTTTGAGGAGATGTACAAATAGTACATTGACGAATAAACTTTTGTTTTAACAAAGAAGCTCGCCAATTCTGTGAACACTACTTTACTTTGAATTGGCGACGGATTTCTTGAACTTGCTCCTTATTTTTCTCTTCCATCTCTTCTTTTCCAGCTTCACCAAGTTTTTTTAATTCATCAACTGATAATTTCATCAATTTAACCGCACGTTTATCAAGATATTCCTCAGTATTTCTCTTTGGATCTTCCAGAACCTCATCAAATAACGCGTGTAAAACATAACCAATCTTTGGCCCTGGTGTTTCTTGTGTAACATCCATAATACGTTTACCGTCAGTCTTCAACATTTTGAGCGATATTGGATCTTGCAACGCTTGTTCTATCATAGATTCATATACACGCAAACGATATGGCTCTTCTTTTGGTCTTCCCATACCCACACGATCACAAATACGTAAATTTATTAAATCCCAAATATTTTCCTTGCCAACATTAGCTATCAAACGCCTTACAGCCGAAATAGTAATCTGTTCCGTGTCCGAAAAAAACATATGCCAACGCACAAACATCGACACTCTATCTGTTATTTCCTTTGGAAACTTTAATTTTTCCATTATTTCACGTGTAACGCGTCCACCAACCACATCGTGACCATAAAATGTATAATCTTTTTTCTCTTTTGAATAACGTCTAGTCTCTGGCTTTGAAATATCGTGGAAGACTGCCGACAATCTCACGTGTAAGGGCCAATTCTTGTCCGCAGCGTGTTGTAACGTGCGAAGGTTGTGTTCCCACACATCAAACTTATGTGCTTGGTTCTGCTCGATTCCTATGCCTCTCTCGAGGTCTGGCAAAACATATTGAAGTAAATCTATTTCTTTCATCAACACTAAGCCTCTCATAGGAAAATCTGTCAGAACAAGCTTCACAAGCTCGTCTCTCACCCTTTCACGTGAAATGTTATTCAAAAGATGCGCATTTCTCTCAATACTTTCACGTGTAACGGGGTTAATATCAAAATCAAGCTGACAAGCAAGACGAACAGCTCGCATAAGTCGTAGTGCATCTTCATTAAATCTTGTGTCTGCGTTTCCAACCGCTCGAATAACTTTGTCCTTTATGTCCTTTTCACCATCAAATGGATCTATAACCTCTCCTGTGATTGGATTATAAGCTAAAGCATTTACTGTAAAATCACGACGCCTCAAATCATCTTCAATATCCTTGCTCCAAAGCACTTCATCTGGATGTCTGTTGTCAGAATACGTTGATTCTAAACGATATGGCGTCACTTCAACTATTTTTACATTTTCATCACTGCAAACAGTACCCAATTCTTCACCACAAGTTACAACACCTACTGTTCCATAAGTATTTTCATAAAAAGTCTTTGGAAATAAAGAAATAATCTGTTCTGGTGTGGCATTTGTTGTAACATCAAAATCTTTTGGTTTAAGACCAAGAATTAAATCTCTAACACATCCACCAACGAGAAATGCTTCGAATGAAGCATTTTGAAGCACAGCAAGTACCATCAATACCTCTTTTGGTATTGTTGTGTGTGTCATTTGCTGTATTTGTGACATATGTTGTGTTAGAATTACCTTGTAAATGAAGCTTCCATAGTGAAATGGATATCATAACGGTCTTCGGAACCGTCGTTGGGGGTTCGAATCCCTCTGGAAGCACAAATTAGTTCTAATTATTACAGTGTAACGTTACATATATAACGAAAGAAGGCGTTATCCCCTGTTTGAGGAGAATCGGTCACAGAGCCAGCTTCTCACTTTGTTCGAAGCAGAAGGCTCCGCGACCCCTATTCGATTCTCCACGCAAATGAAGCAGTTCATTTGCTTACGCCGCACAAAACCTCACTTCGTTCGTTTTTGTTAGTGCGGCGTAGGAGAATCGAACTCCTGTCTCAACCTTGGCAAGGTCGTGTTCTACCACTAAACCAACACCGCATTACGCGTAATTGTAACATAAGAGATATATGTTGGAAAGATTATATAAGACAAACTCTTTTATAAAGTAAACGCTAGCGTTTACTGTGAAATGAGCTTGAAAACAAAGAAAATGAAACTGGGGATAACCCTGTGGAAACTGTGCATAAAAGACAGTAAAGTACATAGAGGGCAGATTGTACAATTATTGGCTTTAATTGCAAAATAGTGTTGTATTATAAGCATTTTTAAAAGGTCACTGACTTTATTAAAAATATAAATAGGACATCTGTTTCACGTGAAACAACTTTATAAAACCTAAAAATATCAATGGCAGAACATAATGAAATAGGCAAAATCGGCGAAAACATAGCAAAAACGTTTCTTATGAAACACGGTTTTTCTGTTATTGAAACTAATTATCGTACACATTACGGTGAAATTGATATTGTTGCCAAAAAAGACAACAAAATAAGATTTGTAGAAGTTAAAAGTGTAAAGGTCAAAAACTTCTTAAATATAGAAAAACTACACGTAAAGCCAGAAGATAATTTAACAAAAAATAAATGGTCAAAGCTAATAGTTTCATCTGAAACGTATTTGCGTCATAAAAATATCAATAAAATGAAATGGCAATTAGATCTAGCTTGTATTTATGTAAATACAGGAACAAGAGAGGGGAAAGTTGTATTCTTGGAAAACATACACAAAGAATAGGGGAGTCCGTGCGGTTTTTCTAAATTATGTTAGAATACATCTACGTTTCTATAATAATCAGGGGGAAATTAAATATCGGAGTGTGGTGTAACGGCTAACATGCTTGGTTTGGGACCAAGTGACTCCGGGTTCGAATCCCGGCACTCCGACAAACTGTAAAATATCACTTGTAATCAAGTGATATTTTACTTTGACGGATGCAACAAATGAACTGCTTCACTTGTGTCGGGATTCGAATACGGGTCGGAAAACTAATTATGACGAACGAAGTGAGGAATTAGTTTTGTGACCGAATTCCGTCGCATTCAACTACTTGGCTTCTGTCGGGATTATAAGTTCTGTTGTATAATATACTTGTAATCAAATTATTTATAATATATGAATAAAAGAAAATTTTTTGGTATTCTAATAGTTATCTTTGGTGTAATTATGGTCGGAGGAAGTATGGGCTACGAGGGACCATATGCAATTATGGCGCCAATATCAATGTCTCTTATAGTCGTCGCTGGTCTTCTTATGATTTTTTGGAACAAAGTTAAAAGCTGGATATCAAATTAAAAATAAGAAAAAATAAAACCTGATAAATAAATATCAGGTTTTATTTTTTCTAAAAACTATTTAATGGGAAGAACCCACTTCTTCCAAACAGCTTCTGCTGGCTTGTTGCGAATATTTGCAGCCAAGTCGTTGTAACGAACAGGGGTGTACTCTGGACCCATAAGATCATCCCACGCAAAATAATGAGTATCAAAGCCTTCAAAGAAGGTTTTACCAATAATTTCTTGGAAGAACGCCTCGTATGCATCTGCTTGTTCCTGCCAATTACGTTTATATCCACGTTGTGCCACCTCCTCATAATCTGCAAATTCCATTCCTCCTTTACCAGTCGTTGCACCATCAAAACTTGCTGTTCTTACACTCAAAAATACAGGCTTATTGTATGAACCAAGTTCGGCTTGAGCATTATTTAAGGTTGTCGCCCATCCCTGACGCATTTCTGCAATAGACGCACCCGAACGCACTTTAATATTTACAGGATACGAAAGTGCATCTACAGAATTTCTAAATGTTGGATTACCATCGGCATATATCTTACCTTTATAAACTCCACGGACTGCTGTAATAATGTCCAACCATTTTGTATCAGCATATTCTTGAAGAGGGTCAACTGTTGGTGGTTTATATCGTGGGCTTATATCAATAGCATAAATACCCGCCTTATCTGCTCTTGTTGCAAGTGCTACCAATACAGTTTTAAGCTGACTAAAATAACGATCCAGCCATTCTTTTGTTTTCGGATCATATCGTCCGAAATCTGTTCCCGCACGGTCCTCTGATGTATTACCACCAGAACCACGAGCAGAATATGGATTAAGAGTAATATCATAATACTGAGTGTAATCGGCTTCAATATTATAATAAATAATAGTTTTTAAATCGTATTTTTTAGCAATCTTTACAATTTTCTTCATCTCATTTTCTGTAATAGAAGAATCACGCATATACTTACTGTGTAATTCTCCCCAGATATTCGTTGGCATCGGTGCAACTTCTTGAACAACAAAATTATCTTTATTACCAAACATTTCAACAAGTGTGTAAATACCTATTTCCTTTCCTCCTATTGCCTTTATCCGTGCCATCGTGCTATCTAGATTGTTTCTAGTATCTTCAAAAAACTGCATATTATAGTTTATAGACCACGTATCTATCATACCGACAGCAGGGGATAAACTTTTAGAAATACGCGGCATATTTAAGTCACTCCATACAGACACATAATCATAAATTGTTTTTTCAAAAGACTTAACGATATATTGTTTATCGTCTGATGTTGAACTAGCACTATTGCGGAGATAGATATAGTCCAACCTGTCGCCGGTTGTCAAATCTAGAATGATTTGGAATGTAGTAGCATTCACTCTGTTCATTTTTACAGGATCCTTACCCTTAATCGCCAACAAAACAGTATCAGACGTTGGTGTAGTAAATGGTACTGTCACCCAAAAAGTGATTTTCGCTGGATGACCCTTCGGTGCTTTGTCTAACTTTGAAAATTCACACACCTGTCGTGCTTGTTTAATCGGTATAGAATTACAATTCGGTGGCCAAAAATTAAATTTGAGCGCACAGTATCCAAAAATCAAAAAAATAATAACTATAAAAGCTGGTATTCCCAATATCCACGCGAGCGTTCCAAAAAATTTTTTCATAATATAAATAATTTAATAAGTTTTAAAACAAAGACCAAAAACCTATATAAAAGTATAGCAAAAAATAACTTTTATGTTACTTATGGACTACTCGCAAAAAACCAAAAAATATAGTAGTATGTTATCTACAAGCGGTGTTGGTTTAGTGGTAGAATGCCTGCCTTCCAAGCAGGAGACAAGAGTTCGATTCTCTTACGCCGCACTAAAATAAGAACGAAGTGAGTATTTTGTGGGCGTAAAGCAACAATGCCGAAGCATTGTTGCGTGAGAATCGAACGAAAAACCGGTCTACAAAAAATCTCAACAAAAATTGAATTCAAACATTTTTGTTGAGATTTTTTGTCGGTTTTTCTCGGGGTCGAGGCTTTGAGTGTTTTATGAATGCTAAAAGTATAAAATAAAATACCAAAGCGGTGACCGATTCTCTTCTGCAGATTTACTTGTAGCCGATTCTACCATATAGAATAAAAAGATATGTCTGGTGACCGATTCTATAAATATCTCTTTCCTTATTTACTTCTTCCTGTATCCCTATATACTTACCTCATATGCTAGAACAAAACCCAGAAGAAAAAGAAGAGCAAATTATCAGTGAAGCAACAATGTCAAAAAGTATTGACGAGTTACAAACAGAGGAATCGCAACTTGCAGAAGCTGTTAAAAATCTCACAAACAGTTTGGAAGATACAAAAAAGAATAATCCAACTGATTTCGAATCATTCAAATCAATAAACGGAAAATTACGTGGAAGTCAAAAATTATTGGAAGAAGTACGCGTAGCTCTCGCTATAAAAGCAAAAGAAAATGAACCGGATGAATTTACAAAATCAGTAGAAAGAGAAAATGGGGGAGCATTAAGAAAAATGGAAAGACGAACTGGGAATTAATAAAAATATAAAAGCGCGACCGAAGGTCGCGCTTTTATATTTAATACAGAAAAGTAATTACTTAACTGCATCCTTAAGTGCCTTTGCTGCTGAGAACTTAGGAACCTTTGTTGCAGAAACGTGTACTGTTGCACCTGTCTTTGGATTACGAGCTTCACGTGCAGCACGAAGCTTTACTGTGAATTTACCAAGACCTGCAATAGCTACCTCATCACCACGAGCGAGAGTTTTGATAATTGAACCAAAAACTGTTTCAACTACCTCTTCTGCTTGTACCTTTGTTGTCCCAAGTACTTGATGTACTGCTTCAACGAGAGATGCTTTGTTCATATGAGTGAATGTTTTGGATATCGCATTTTCCTAGGATTACGACATCAAATATATTTTAGTAATTCCCTCGTATGCTATTTGCGTACGCTGGATGAAATTAAGTATATACTGTATGGTTTTTTACGCAAGTCGCGGAATCACAGGTTGTCCTTTTGTCAAATTATTTATTTTTAAGTGTACTTTATCACTTAAAAAGTGAAATCAAAAATTATCTATATTTACTAACTCGTTAGCTTAAAATTGCTTTAGATGCAAGGTGCGACAGTCCGTTAACCAAAAAATGTTTCAGATACGCGAAGGCGGGAGATTTTTTGAGGAAGACGTACACATAGTACGTTGACCGATAAAAATCTCCCGCCGACAAAGTAGATGATATATTTTTTGGTTAACGGGCAAATTCGATGACGCGACTCTCGCGTATCACGTGTATCTTTATCTCCCCAGGGAATCTTAATTCTTGTTCCACCCGAAGAGCGATATTACGGGCTAGTTCACGCGCTTCTATATCATTTACCAAAGTAGGGGAGACAAACACTCGTATTTCACGGCCAGCTTGAAGTGCATACACACGTTCAATACCAGTAAAAGACATAGCGAGAGCTTCCAAATCTTCAAGACGTTTAATATATCTTTCGACTGTATCGCGTCTTGCTCCGGGGCGTCCACCAGATATTGCATCTGCAACTTGTACGATCACACTTTCAATTGTTTCATACGGATATTCTTCGTGATGTGATTGCATTGCAACAATGACACGCTCGTCAACACCATATTTCATTAAAATTTTTCTACCAATCTCGACGTGAGTTCCTTGTATTTCGTGATCAACAGCTTTTCCAATATCGTGAAGCAGAGCTCCGGCTTTGGCTATATGAACATCAGCACCAAGCTCTTGTGCAAGCACTCCTGCAATATGTGCCATCTCTACTGAATGATCCAAAACATTTTGACCATAACTCGTACGGAAATAAAGACGACCAATAATTGGAATAAGTTCTTCAGGAATGGATAATAATCCACAAACAAGGACTGCCTCTTCTCCTTTCTTTCTCATAAATACACCAATATCTTTTTTTGCTTTCTCTAAACACTCTTCAATCTTGGCTGGTTGAATGCGTCCATCTTTAATCAACATCTCGAGTGCATTTTTTGCAATCGCTCGACGCACAGGATCAAAACAAGAAATTACAATTCCATTTGGAACTTCATCAACAAGAAGTTCCACTCCCGACATACGTTCAAATGTTTTTATATTGCGTCCTTCTTTACCAATTACTTTTCCTTTTATTTCATCATCGTCAATTTCTACAGTTGCTGTCATAAACTGTGAAATATTTCCATTTGCAATACGATAAATACTACTGACCAAAATATCGCGTGCTTTTTCTTCGAGACGTGCTTCTCCATCACGCGCAAGTTTTAATAAACGTGATTGTAAATCATCAGAAGCTTGATGCTCAATTATTTCAAATAATTTATGAAGAGCTTCATCGCGAGACATCTTGGCAACATTCTCAATTTCTTTATCAAGTAAGTGTGATTTCTTTTCAATCTCGTCTTTTAAAATACGAAGGCCTTCGCTTTTTTCTTTCAATGATTCAATTTCTGCACGAACATCTTTGTCACGCGCATCAACATCTTGCTCACGTTTATCAAGACGATCTTCTAATTTATGAAGTCTATCTTTTATTTCAGATTCTTCTTTACGTATGTCTTTTCTTTTTTCTGCAATACTTTCTTCTTCCAAACGAATACGCGTGAATGATTCTTCTTCTGTTTTGTGAGCTTCTTTCTTTGCAGATAAAATAAGTTCTTCCAGTTCTTGTTCAATTGAACCTTTTTTCATCTTTGCTACATAATGGCGGGCGACATAACCAAATGCTCCACCCAAAATAAGAGAAGCTAAAGCTGATTCTAAAATTATAATGTCCATATATAGTGGGGAAGGAGCGAAACCTTCGGTTTCGCTCCTTATTATTACTTAACTACTTTTGGTTTAAGCACTTGATCTACAATCCCGTACTTTTTTGCTTCATCAGCACTCATCCAATAATCTCTGTCACCATCTTTTTCGAGTTGTGTTTTTGTTTTTCCTGTTGCAGTTGCAAGCATCGCATATAATTTATCTTTTAAATAAAGAATATGCTTGGCAGTAATTTGAATATCGGAAGCTTGGCCTTCAACACCTGTAAGCGGTTGATGTATCATCACTTCTCCATTCGGAAGTATAAATCTTTTACCTTTCGCACCTTGTGAAAGTAATACTGCCCCCATAGATGCTGCCATACCAACACAAACAGTTGAGACATCTGGCTTGATATGATTCATCGCATCCACAATAGCGAGACCAGATTGAATCTGTCCGCCAGGGGAGTTGATATATAGAGTGATATCTTTCTTTGGATCTTCACTTTCAAGAAATAGAAGCTGAGCAATAACGATATTTGAAACATTATCATCAATAGGACCAGCTAAAAATATAATTCTCTCACGCAAAAGACGTGAATAAATATCATAAGCACGTTCACCGAACTGGCTTTTTTCAATAACTGTAGGAATTAACATAGGTTATAGGTTAAAAGGTTATTAAATTATAAAAATAAATCAAAAACCCCGAGTTTGTTAATAAATAAACCAAAAATCAAATATATCTTCAAGATTACCAAAAATCATAGTCTCTACCGCGTCTGTATACTCGCACTATAACATTATTTTATAATGATGAAACTATTGACAAATAGGTATTTATATGCTATACTATTATCTAATACAGTAATTTCCTGAGTAATACTACAAAGGACGAAAACTGTTGCACTTTAAACAACTTAAGGAGAAAGAAATGGACACATTGTCTGATTTCGTTGAGAGAAACTGGGTTGGAATTTGGAAAGCACTCTTTGTTTTTACAGCCCTAGGGTTTCTCGCCATAACCATCTTGTACGGATTCACAAGATCCGTGAGTTGGGGATGGTTTTGGACCCTGCTTCTGTCATTCGGCTTCTTTGTTTCTTCACTGATAACAGCCACCGGGACTTGGGTTATCTGTCTTGATAAGATGGGGACGCTTGCTTGGGAAGCTTTCTCCGGCCTAACGAAAACTATGGTTGGGGGGAACGGCCTGACAGCATTACTTTTCATCGACGGAGCAATTCTCTTTTTGGTGGGGCTCCTCGCAATGTCCAACAACGGCCAGAACGGGCCTTTCATCAGTGCCGTCGGCGTGATAATGATAATCGGTGGAATCCTTTCCATACCGGCCAAGATGATTCACAACAAATGATGGTGTACCCATCGAGTTATAGGGCGGTTGCGCAAGCGGCCGCCCTTTTTATTTTATATATTAAAAGACAAAAAGAAATCCCCTGCATTGTAAGTCCGAAGTGATTCGGGCACACAAGGCAGGGGATGTCTCATAAGAGAGAGTTTGTAACTACATAAGTTTCACAACTTAAAAGTTAATAAAAAGAGCAGAAACTAAGGGTTTCTTTATTTAGTGTGGCGCTTAATGATGATTTTATGAGCCACTATGGAAAAGAACGACTGTGGTAGATGTTGTGCGCAAACTTTATTTCCCGTTACGCACGGGCGAGCGTTTTTGATCACGCTATCTACCCTGTCCTTAATAATATCATTATGTCTTTTATATGCAAGAGCGCATATGTGGATAACTTTTATATGTCCTTTAATAAAGACATAACAAAACTAAAAGATTGTCCCTTTGTTTATATTGCAATGTCTTTTTGTGGGCAGTAGTGTAGTAGTTATGCGATTACATCGCTTTTATGTATCACAACCCCTTGGTGAAGAAGTTGTTATAGCAGATGTTTCTATAGTAAAACAGTGGGCAAAAGTGTTTAGATATAAAAAAGGAGATTTTGTTGTTCTCTTCAATGGAAATGGGGAGGACATCACTTATTGTATTGACACTATAACGTCAAATTCTTGCATACTCACACTTACAGAACGCACGAATTCATATATAGCAAACAAAAACGTAACACTTTATCTTTCAATAATAAAAAAAGATAACTTCGAACTAGTTGTACAGAAAGCGACAGAACTTGGTGTCACATCAATTATTCCCATACTTTCCGAACGTTCAGAGAAAAAAGGATTAAATGAAAAACGTTTAAATAAAATAGCAATCGAAAGCTCTGAACAATGTGGTAGGGGAGATATTCCGACTGTTTTACCAATCGTTCCCTTATCCAACGTGCTTGATGCGACGACACCGCACGATATTATGTATGTTTTGCAAATGAACGGTACTCCGTGGAAAGAGAATGAAAAACAAGAGCAATTTATTAATTCAAAAAATGTCGCACTTTTTGTTGGACCAGAAGGTGGATGGAGTGATGATGAAGAAAAATTATTCAAGGATAAAAAATTTACTGCTATTTCACTCGGGAAAACCACTCTTCGAGCGGAGACTGCAGCAATAATTGGTTGTGCTTTTGTTATTCAATAAAATATTAAATTTTACGTGATACACTTAATTTACCCGAAAGGGCATTAATCTTCTTTACGTATAAAATTATGAAAATAAATTACGCTCTAATCTCTCGTATCCTTATAGCGATACTCTTTGTGATAGCGGGTATGCAAAAACTTATGAATTTTAGTGGAACAACTGAATTCATAGGATCAATAGGTATACCTTTCCCAGCATTGATAGCGCTTTTAGTAATCATTGTAGAAATTCCTGTAGCATTGGCTTATGCTTGGGGATATCGCGTTTGCGCGATGGGTTCGATTCTTATCGGATTTACAATCCTTACCATATTTGTGATACATTTTGATTTCTCTGTTGGAGACAATATGATGATGGCTCTTAAAAATATCGCAATCATTGGTGGTATTTTAGCAACCATTGGTAATTGTGAATGCAAAACTTGCTCGGTAAAAAGATAGTAACTTAATACCAAACATAAAAGCGACACCGGAGGTGTCGCTTTTATGTTTTGTGTTCACAAAGAAACGCTCACGTCAGCCAAGTCAGTATTTAGATGGAATTCGAAGATATATTCGCAAAAATATTATGAGGTGTACTTAAATGTACAGTGAAAAATATTTTTGCGAATATAACGAGAAGTCCGCCAAATAATGACTCGGTCTACTTACTTTCCTCAAGAAACTTGAGAACGTTTTCGTTGGTAAGAGTTTGATAAAGATAATTCTTCGCTCTCTCTTCATCCGCATCTTGTATTTGTGACATCAAATGCACCAATTGTACTTCCACATCTTCTGGAGTAGGGTGCAACTTTTCTGCTTCAGCAATTTTATGCAAAATTAATTGACTCATCGCGCGTTTAACAGCATCATTTCTCCAATCAATTTTCATTTGCTCTTCTGTTTTCTTTGATTGAATAAGATAGTCTTCCCAAGTTCCTCCATAACGAGAAACATCTTGTTTCATTTGAGCAATCATCACATTAAGTTCACTTTCTACAATTGCGTCCGGCAAATCCGCCTTTGTTTCGGCAATTAATTTCTCCATAATTCTACTGCGACGCTTCTCTGTTAGTTTCTGTTCTTTTTCGAGTTTTAAATTCTCAGCTACTTTTGATTTCAAATCGTCAACTGTTTTAAAATTCTCACCAAAACTTTGAGCAAATTCGTCATTTAATTCTGGAATAGTTGTCTCATCAATTTTGTGTTCGTGATCTTCATCTGTGTGTTCGTGATCTTCATATTTCGCGCGACCCTTGCGAAGCTCATCAATAACATCTTGTATATCTTTATCTGTAACTTCAATTTTCTCATCATCTTTTACAGCTTCCTCGGCAAGTTTCTTGTAAGCAGGAAGAGTGATTTCTGGTAAAACCGAAACCGTGATGGTAAGTTCAAGTGGGCTTCCTTTTGCTAATTTGGTGATAGTAACTTTTGGTTCTGAGATTGGATTTATTTTATGTTCAGCTACAGCTTTTACATATGCATCACAAAGACAAAGATTTGCCATCTCTTCCAAAATAATCATATCTCCATATTTTTTCACAATAAGTTCCTCGGGAGCATTTCCTTTACGAAAACCATCGATTTCAACAACGGTCTGAATACTTGCAAGTCCTTTTGCGTGATAATTTTCTAATTCTTTCTCATCAACAACAATTTTAAATTCTACTTCCGACTTTGGAAGATCTTTCTTTTCGATTTTCATATTTTTATATTTGCCAATACTATTTTGTTTCTTCCAATGACACCTCTTCGACAACTTCTGGTAAAGATTCTTCTGCTATTTCTGTATTCTTTGGGGCGACTTCTTCTGTAACATTCATCGCAGCGATAACTTCTTCTGCTTGTTCATCAATCGTTTCATCTGCAACACCACCCTCTGATCTAAATGTTCCCTCTTTATCTGCTTCGGCAATCATTTCACCACCAGAAATAATATCTATTTTCCAACCAGTAAGCTTGGCAGCTAGACGAACATTTTGTCCACCTTTACCGATAGCAAGTGATTGTTCTTCACGACTCACTGTAACTGTTGCTTTCTTTTCCTCTTCATCAAGTTCTATAGAAAGAACTTTCGCAGGGGAAAGTGCAGTCGCAATAAAACGACGAGAATCAGCAGACCATTCAATCACGTCAATTTTTTCACCTGAAAGTTCATCAGTTATAGCCGAAACTCGCACACCACGTTGACCTACACAAGAGCCGATTGGATCGACACGTTCATCATTTGATTTCACAGCAATCTTTGAACGACTTCCTGGTTCACGAGCAACAGCAACAATTTCAACCACACCAGAAGCAATTTCTGCACTTTCAATTTTGAAGAGTTCAATCAAGAATTTTGGATGTGTACGTGAAAGACGAATAGAAAGACCGCGGAAACCTTCTTCAATAGAAAACAAATAAGCACGAACACGCTCTCCAGGACGTAAACGTTCTGTAGGAATTTGTTCTTCGAAAGGAAGTATAGCTGTTGTGCGTCCAAGATCTATAAACGCTGTTCCGCGTTCAATTCTTTGAACTATACCAGACACTATCGTATTTTCTTTGTCAGTGAATTCACCAACAATTGATTCACGTTCAGCTTCGCGAAGCTTTTGAACAATAACTTGTTTTGCTGTTTGAGCAGCGATACGCCCGAAATCATCTTGATTATCTAATGGGAAAACAATTTCTTCTCCGAGTTCAGCATTCTTCTTAAGAAGTTTCGCAGTAGAGAGCAAAATGTGACGCTCTTCATTGTAACGAGGAAGAATTCCCTCGGCATTTTCTGCTTCGGTATTTACGGGTTCGTAAACTTCTTCTTCACCTTCTATTGGCATACGCACATTTGTTTCATCAACAACAATTTTTATTTGTTCAAATTGTGTTTCACCAGTATCAAAATTAATTTTGCAGTGAATAATTTGACCACGCTTACCATATTCTTTTTGATAAGCTGCTGCGAGAGATTTTTCTACCGCATCTACCACTTTCTCGTGCCCAATTTTCTTTTCTTGTTCAAGTTGGTCTAGGGCCAACTTGAGTGCTTTTATATCTAACATATGTTTATAAATTAATATCCAACTATTTATAATCTTTAAAATTAAGAAAATTATTTTAGATGCGAGGCACGGAGAAACGTTTGAAGGAGATGTACGAATAGTACATTAACTGAAAACGAGAGGCTCCGTAACAAAGCAGATGAAACAATTTTCTTGATTTTATTTTTTCAATAAAAATGGCCGGCTGTTAAGCCGACTCACATATCCACATCCGTATACAAATACTATTATATAACATATTCATATTTTTGCAATAGTGGGGTAATTTTGATAATATTCATTGTGTTGTCTTGATAGTTCTTTAAACAAGAGGAGAACAGCCGTGAAGAATGGCCTAGGAAAGTATTATCTTGGAGCGACTGTAGTCAACAAAGGGATAATCTTTCGCACACAAAGATACACAGACAAAGTGCGTAGCTTGTTCGGTGTTGACCTCACAATCGAAAACGAAAGGCATATAACAATTATTCCTCCATTCCAAGCGAATTACGTGATGGCAAGCGATATCAATCTTGATTGTGCTATGTCCACGCTTCTTTCAACTCACCCTCTTACAAATACAGTATTTTCAATAGAAGAGATGCAGGTTATGAGTTTTGGGGAACTGGACGTTGTGCATTTCCCAGTGCGGGTGCACAAAAAATCTCCCAACGATAATTCTTTTGTAGAATACGTGCAAGCTTTGAGAAGAAAGATAAGGGACTTAGGAATAAAATTCAAAACTGGAATACCGCGTGAATACAGACCCCACATAACGGTTTTAGTCGGAGAAAAGTTACACGAGGACCCACGCCTACAAGCAATTTTAAAAGAAAGCGACAGAGAAAAACCTCTATTCTTTCGTTCTGCTTATCCAACATTGTATGCA
>JAHFMZ010000006.1 GCA_023267555.1 bacterium | reverse complement strand
TCGGGCCATCCACTCCACGTTAATACTAATGAAACATTGTTAAAATAATCATATATCTCCCAAGCGGAGGCCGCAGCGATGTATATAATAAATAATCTCCAATAAGAAACTTTAATTTTTTTATATGCAAGAATAGAACCTGCAAGAAAAGCTGTACCAAAACCACCCATAATATGCATCGGAATATCCAACCACCAGATTTCATAATAAAGATATGTTGGATCAAAGACAAACTTTGATAAACAAAAAAGAATAATGAGATATAGTGAGGATATAATGATGTTTCTCATAAACAAAGTATAACACAGCCAAATATTAAGATTTATAAATAATAAAATCCCCTTGCGGGGATTTTATTATCGGGTGCCGAGGACATCTTCCTGATGTTTTATGTCAGGTGGGTAGGAAACGAATAGCACCACGGTGCAGTTCTCAATATTCCACAACCCAAAGATGTTTTATCCAGAAAAATACCTAAGCACCCTACCATTATTATATTCTTGTCAAAAGAAATGTAAAGTAAAATTAAAATGCAACATACCTATTTTTTAGAGTAAAAATGTTTCAGCTACGAGGCGTATGAAATTTTTTCGACCAAGGCGTACACAAAGTACGATGCGTGGAGAAAAAATTTTATACAACAAAGTAGATGGGATATTTTTACTCTAAAAAAGAAAAAATCCAAGGCACCCTTGGATTTTTTCTTTAATGGAGGTACTAGAAACATCTGTCAAATTAGTACAGGTTATAAGAGAGACATGCGCCACGACGACTATGCACTATCTCACGACCAGAAAGCTTTATAAAAACTAGACAGATAATCAAAGCACCTATGGTAATTATAGACCGACATAAAAAACTGTCAAAGCTAGTCAAGGACTAATTTTGGTGGATTGTGGGGATAGTGAAAACAGGTTGTAGTTTATAGGTTTTAGGTTATAGAAATACATAAATCACAGAACGGAAAAGACCCGAAACATTGTTTCGGGTCTTTTCCATAATGGAGGTATCTTGTTTGACGTCTACCTGATTTCTTTAAAAACAGGTGGGTAAAGAACGATGAGCACCGCAGTTCTCATTCAATATCTCATAACCCGCGACAATTAATTAAGAAGTAAACGTTCAAGATACCTAATTTCATTATAACCTCCGCAAAGAGTGTGACAAGAGAAGTCAAGGACTAATTTTGGTGGATTGTGGGGATAGTGAAAACAGGTTGTAGTTTATAGGTTTTAGGTTATAGAAATATAAAATATTTCATCAATTATTCTAATATTCCATCCAAATTCACGTCGTAAAGTATTTCATCCTGAACAAGACGATAACTCAAGATTTCATTTTCATTAAACCAAATTGGAATTTCATAATTTGATTCAGTAGGATTATCTGTGCAATGAATAAGATTTCTCACAGCGCGTCCGTCTAAGTCACAAATATTATACGTATCGATAGTAAAATCTCCACGAATTGTTCCAACATCTGACGTCGCAGGTTCTGTACCACCAACTAATTTTTTTACAATTGCAACAGAACTATTTCCTTCGACAATGAAACCGACAACTGGACCAACGGTCATATATTTAACAAGGGCACGAATAATATCTTTTCCATACTCGATAGCATCTTTTTCTACAGGCAATCCAAGTTTGGTACGATTTTCAACAATAGCTCCACCTTTTTTCAAAAACCAAGCATCATCTTTATTGTAATGTTTCCAACATTGATCTTCAGTTGGCACAAACATTTTAAGACCAATAATTTTTAAACCAGTTCTTTCAATTCTTTTTATAATTTCACCAATGAGAGAACGTTGAACGCCGTCAGGTTTAATCATTACATATGTTCTTTCTTTTTTTGGATGAGATGGTTGGGTCATAATTTACAATAAATGATTAAGAATAATACTCCCTATACTAGCAAAAAAGTACCGATTTGCCAAAGGCAAATCGGTACTTTTTATTTTTAAATTTTATCTGTTTAATGGCTGACGTAGGGAAGCAATCCCATAAACCTCGAACGCTTAATAGCATTCGCTAGAGCTCGCTGATTCTTGGCTGTAAGGCCAGTCTTACGACGATTAAGAATACGAGCGTGTGGGTTCAAAAACTTTGCAAGAATTTCTGTATCCTTGTAGTCAATAAACTTTATATTATTTTGATTGAAGTGATCTTGTTTTTTCATAATTTTTTAATTTAGAATGGAATATCATCGACATTTATATTAGAATCACCATAATCTATCGTATCCAACTCCGGAACAACAGATGGTGCTGGTGATGAAGAAACTGGCGTAGCACTTCCTTCACTAGGATAACTTGCACCTCCACTTTTTGGACCAAACTGAACTCCATCAGCAACGATTTCTGTACGATACTTTTTCTCGCCTGTAGTTTTATCATCCCAAGAACGAGTTTGTATGCGTCCTTCAATCATTACACCTTGTCCTTTTTTGAGATATTGTGCAGAAGTTTCTGCTTGACGTCCAAAGACAACAATATTATGGAATTCTGTTTGTTCTTTTTTATTACCTTCTTGATCTTTATAGACACGATTAGTTGCTAAAGAAAATTGAGTTACTTTTGAACCAGAAGGAAGTGACTTCATCTCTGGGTCGCGAGTAAGGTTTCCGTACAAATATACTTTATTTAGATACATATGTTTGTAAGTGTACCCCTTATTCTTTTACTTCACCAGCGATAATTTCATCGATAATTGGGTCAGCAATAACTTCTGGTATAACTTCAGACGTTGTATCTATAAGAGTATCGTCCTCATTATTCACAAGTGATTCTGCTTTTATTACTGGCGCACGTTTTGTAAATACAGTATTTTCACGAACTGTTTTTACAACCAAATGGCGAATAACTTGCTCATCTGATTTAAGTCCCTTTTCAAGTTCTTGTACTTTTTCAGCTGGCATTTCAAATTTAATCCATCCGAAATATCCTTCATTAAAGCGAACATTAATATTATTAACAACGCGAGTCATTTCATAGGCAAGCTCACGTAAATACGGAGTTTCTTCTGAAATGAAGCTACCTCCTAGGGTAGCAATAGACTGCTTGATTGCGTTACTTTTTGCAAGCGCCGTTTCTTCATCTAATTTGTTATCAAAGATGAAAGAAATTTCATAAACACGGCTGTCTACTATGGTTTCATTATTATTAGTCATAGGGTTACACTCTAACACAAAATAAGGCAAAAGAAAAGACTATTATTTAGAGTTCTTATTATTAAACACCAAAAAATCTTTTGGCATTTACAACTAATTGTTCACGTACTTCTTCAAGTGGTTCTTCACGAATTACTGCGATACGTGCTGCCACTTCTTGCACATACATCGGACTGTTTCTTTTCCCACGGAATGGGGCTGGGGTAGCATATGGGCTGTCTGTTTCGGCGTGCATCATATCCAGTGGCACATATCTGACGACATCATCATAATCGTGAGTGAAAGTTATCACCCCAGAAAAACTAATTGTAAAACCAATATCCAAAAATCTTTTTGCTATATCCATATCACCAGCAAAAAAGTGAGCATTCCCTCTTAATTTATTTCCGTATTTTTTATTCGCATCTTCCAACATATCAAGCATATCTTCATAAGCATCCTGACTTCCTTTACTAGAACGACCGTGTAACATTAGTGGCTTATCAACTTCTATTGCAAGCTCGATATGTTTCTCAAAAATTTCTTTCTGTCTATCTTTTTCTGCTACGTCGTTTTCTTTCAAACGAAAATAATCCAAACCACATTCCCCTATCGCTACAACTTTTTTATGTTTAACTAATTCTTTATATTTTTTCTCATCCCAGCCAGAGGCTGATCCGCCTCCGGCGGAAAATGACCCCCTATCAATGTCATTTGGATGAAGCCCAACAGTTGCGTAAATATTTTCATATTTCTCGGCAAGAGATATTGCATTTTCACTTTCTTTTATATCGGTACCAATAGTAATTGTTCCCACTCCATATGATTTCATCTCGTCAATAACACTTTCTCGGTCACTATGAAAAGCCTTATCGTGCAAATGTGAATGTATGTCAAAAAAAGAATACTTTTCCATATGGAGAAATAATACCACATAATCTAAAAGAGCCAACAAAAACTTGTTTTGACTCGACGACATAAAAGAGCTAATCTAAAAGAAGTTGTACCTATGATAATTCGGAGGAGATGGCTATGGAAAAGAATTCTCAAGGGTCTATCGCTATCGCGCACGAATGTTCCATCTACGACCGTCTTCTTGTCGAAAAAAAAATGTCTCGCCTTGACGAAGACCAAGGGCAATTAAAATCTCTTTATCAGAGAATGCTTGAAAATGGTCCTGATAGATTTTTGGTAAGGCCTTCTGAACTTCCTTCCATAGAATATCTCTACGAAGATTTACCAAACTTTAAGGAGCCGTTAGATGATGCGCGAAGGCAACTTGCTTTATGCCTTAACAGTGGGGATAGTTTGGAAATAACACCAATCCTTCTTCTTGGTCCTCCAGGAATTGGAAAAACATATTTTGCAAAAATGTTGGCTGTTATTCTTGAAACAAACTCTGCATTTGTCTCAATGAGCTCACTCACTGCTGGATGGATTCTTTCTGGATCGGCATCTGCTTGGAGAGGATCTAAACCGGGTAAAGTCTTTGAGGTTTTGGTAGATAATATTTTCGCCAACCCAGTGATGATTGTCGATGAAATAGACAAAGTTGCGACCAATACGCAATACGATCCACTTGGAGCAATGTATAGCTTGCTTGAAGAAGATACAGCCAAAGAGTTTGTTGATGAATTTGCTGAAATACCAATTGACGCAAGTCATATCATCTGGGTAATAACAGCAAATGATGAACACTCCATACCCGATCCGATACTTAACCGAATGAGCGTTTATGAAATACAAGCACCAACCGAAGAACAAGCACGCAAGATTGCTTTAAATCTTTACACTCAAATCCGATTATCACACGCTTGGGGAAAAACATTTAACGAAACACCTTCTGATGATGTTCTTGATGTGTTCAGTAAAACAGTACCAAGAGATATGAAAAGTATGTGGATGACTGCATTTGGAAATGCAAATCTTGCTAAGCGCAGTAAGATCACCACAGAAGATTTACCTAAACCCAAAACAAAAAAATATTTAGGATTCTAGAACGATAATCGCAAGCAGTTGCTTGCGATTTTTCTTATGGAAGTCTATTAAATAAAGGTTTTTCTGGCATTTTATTTTCACGAATGCATTCCAAGATTTTCGCAGAAGTTTTTGGTAAAAAAGGTTCTAATTTCAATGCAACACCAAAAAGATGGAAAAGGGCTACATAGACATCTTTTTTTGCAGCTTCTTCATTAATTTTAATTTTCTTAAACGGTTCATTTTTTTGAATGTACTCGTCAATCCAGCTAGCACCAGACATAACCTCTATAACACCTTTAGTGAGATCAAATTTTTCTAACGAATTATTTTTATCATCATACACTGTTATATTTTTATCATCACTAGAAAGTTCAACTCCATAACTAGTTGCCATTTTCATCACCCTGTTCGTGAGATTCCCAATTCCATTTGCTAAATTTGCTTGATAACTTTGCTTAATACTTTCCAAAGACATTCCACCATCTTCAAATGAAGAAATATCGTGTAGTAAAACAAAACGCAAAACATCTTCAGGGTAATCAGTTACACCCTTAAACATTTCAATAACTTCAAATGGATTAATAACATTACCGAGTGATTTACTCATCTTCACTCCATCTGCACCTGTAATAAATCCATCAATGATTATATTTGTAGATGTCGGAAGTCCTGCGGACATAAGCATTGCTTGCCACATCGCTGATTGCTGACGAAGATTATCTTTTCCGCAATATTGCACAACCTCTCTCTTGTCCCCCTGTTCCCAATACTTTTTATAATTTCCCCCTTCAGGCCAGTCCAGTGTAGAAATATAATTCGTCAAAGCATCAAACCAGACATACATCACGTGTGCCTCATCATTTGGAACAGGAATACCCCACGGCATTTTTTCTTTTAATCTAGAAACAGAAAAATCTTCCAGCCCCCTATCAATAAAACTTTTTATTTCATTAAAACGAAAATCTGGAATAACAAATTGCGGATTATTTTTATAAAAATCTTTTAATTGATTTCCGTACTTTGAAAACTTGAAAAAATAATTTTCTTCTTCACGAATTTCTATTTCTCTGTCTGGATGAAGTTCGCATCTGCCATTTATCAATTCACTGTCTGTCTTTTCCAATTCACAACCAACACAATATTTTATTTTATACTGCTTTTTTTCAATGTCTCCTTTGGTAATACATCTATTCCAAATTTCTTCACAAGCCTTGATGTGTTTCTCATCAGTCGTACGAATAAAATGCACGTCATTACTTATATTTAAAAGTGAAATTAAATCTTTAAAATTTTTGGCAGACTTATCAACGAATTCTTGCGGAGTAATTCCAGCTTTTACAGCGTTTTCATAAATCTTCGCCCCGTGTTCATCTGTACCAGTATTAAAAAAAACGTCATAGCCCAAGGACTTTTTATATCTTGCAATTACATCGGCCCGAATTATTTCCATAGCAAAACCAATATGCGGATCAGAATTCACATATGGAAGTGTGGTTGTGATATAAAAGGGCTTACTATTTGTCATTTGCTTTTCTCTTTTCTAAATCATTTGCTAATTCCATAAAAATAGAAGCAAATGGTACGGACAATAGAACACCCCAAATACCAGCGAGCTTTGCACCAATAACAAGTGCGATAATGACAATGACAGATGGGACTCCTACCATTCTACTCATAACACGAGGATACAAGACGTGACTTTCAAGTTGGCTGATTACAATATAAATAATTGCCACAATCGTTAACAGTGACGAGCCTCCGTGTGTCCACGCAAGGAAAAATGCAGGCACCATTGCCAAAGTCAAACCAACCATTGGAATAAGTTCTCCAATAAAAGCGAGAATGGCTAGAAGTGATGCATATGGAATATTTAATATAAGCATCGGAATATATACGAGCAAAGCAACAAAGAGAGAAAGGAGGAGTTGTCCTTGCATCCAAAGTCCAATCTTTTTTTGCGCACGTATCCATAAATCTTCAACATATGCTTCATAAGATTTTGGAACAATTAAACGCAAAAATTTGTGTACACCTCTTTCTTCTAGTGCTAAATAAAAAGCAAGAACGAAAGTAAGTACAAAATTAATAACGCCACCGATAAATACCGATGTTGTAGCAAAGAATCCAGATGAACCAAAGAGTGCTGTTTTGAGTATAGTAAGAATCTGTCCTCCAGAAATATCACGTGATAAATTTTGTATAGCTATTGAAAAATCTTTAAAGCCAAGATCTCTTCCAAAAATACGCACAGAATCAAGAACTTGTGGAAGAACTTTTACGAAATGAGCTATATCATCAGCTAATGGCGGAATAAAAATAATTGAAACAAGAGCAATAATAGAGATGAGTAATAAGAAGATTATTGTCACGGAAATTCCTCGTGGAAGCCCCCATTTTGTCATTACTCTTACCGGCATCTCAACAGCAGAAGCAAGAACAACAGCAACTAAAAGTGCGACAACAAACTCGCTAACATATAAAAGACCAGCAAAAACCGCAACCCAGACAAGGCATTTAATAATAGTGGTAGAAGCAATAGTCACGTTGACATTCTCTTTCATACTTGTATCTTATCATAAATGACGCAATAGTCGAAAGCTTCCAATTAGGTTAGGAAAAATTAATTACCGACAACGATTGATGGATTGGTTGACCAACTTTCACCAAAAATAGCTGTTGTAAGTGGAGAGATGGTGGTACGAATATGTACTTTTGATACTTCTTCATCAGCATCAAGAACAATTCCTGAAGTAATTGCTGGAGATTGATTAATATGGCTTTGTGACGGACGTACAGACACACCCATATCTGCAATAAGTGTTTTACCAGCATCCAATTTATTTATTGACCACGTAACAGTGCGTGTTCTTGCATCATACAAAATATTAGAATTATTTGACGTTGTGTTTAACCACGAAACATAAAGTGGAAGGCCAAATGACACTCTAGTGTTAACCAATGCGTTTTGTGCAGAAACTACAATGTGAGCAGTGTAAGTGGTGTCAACATTTGGTTGTGGAGGAATCGGTCCAGTATTTTTAAATGGTGAATTTTTATATGTTGTATTGGCGTTAATACTTGCGCTTCCTTGAACTGACCAAGATTTTGACAACACAGCCACAACATCATCTGTAGTTTGTGATGTCCCTACTCCTGTGATATTTATTTTTAATTCTGGAGAATTTGTACCTTGTAAAACAATAGGAATACTAACGTGCAATGTACCTTGCATATGTGGAGCAAGTGTCGCCAAATTATTTATAACTGCTTTATTCCAAACAATAGTTCCTGCTTGTGAATCATAATAACCATCATTTGGATTTATTTTATCCATTAATGCTGCGTTTCCAGAAACAGACAACTTAAACGCCACATCTTGTAATGGAATATCACTATCATTCACATAAACAATGGTTAGTGTCGCTCTATCACCATAACGAAGAGAATCTGTCACACCCCTATCTGTATCCAGTGACAAAGAAAAAGTGATAGGAGATGAACGAAGATTAATATCAAATGAATTTGAAGAGTAAACAACACCAATACTATTCAAAGCATCCCCCTGTGAGCCAATTTGGGCTCGTATAGAGGCTGTTTCTCCTTGAGTACCCGGCAAAGAGCCACTAACTAAAATTACCGTGGTTTTACCTTGTTCTATAGGAGGTATAGTCCACACAGTACCGCGTGAATTTGGTCTTGGGTTTGTTTCAGACAACTTAAATGAATTGGGTAACGTAAGTTGAAGAACACTCGGCAAGGATGTCGTCGCTGTATTATTTTTAATAGATATTTTAAAATCTCCATCTTGTCCAACTGACAATGTTGACGGACCTTCAATGTTAACAGAGATCGGAGGAGTCTTGAGTACAACTGTCTTTGTTATAGATTTAGAAAAAATAGCATTTGAACCTGTGACTTTATATTCAAGCTTCACTGTAATATCACGAGACTCGGCTTCGGCACCGTAAAGAGTAACTTTAAAATCCTGACGTTTATATTCATTTGCATTTATATTTCCTATATCACGTTTTTCATTTATCTTCTCTTCTTGATCTTGCGAACCCAAACCTTTTTTATACATCAAAGTAAGAGTCGCCTCTTGTAATTGAACAGTGTTGCGATTTCCCAAAGTTAAAACAAGTGGAGTTTCAATTCCTCCTTCTACATAAGGAGCGATGTCGGCTGTCATATCAATGTTTGCACTAGAAACAACGTTTCTCGACGAAAGCACTCTCCACGCAGTAAAAGAAAGAGATGCTAATAAAATAATGCTAGAAACTAACAAAAATTTAATTCCAAATGAAAAACCTTTTTCTTTTTCGGCTTCTTTTAAAAGAGGTTCGTCTCCTCTCCAAGAGGATGGTAAAACATCCTTTTGTGCATCCCGAACACGGTGAAGAGTGATATCTTCCATCGTTTTCTTTGGATCATAGAGTTCGTTCTCAATGGTTTCAAGAGCGCTCTTATCATTAGCAGGTGGTAAATCCATATATTATTACAGTATAGCAGAGAGTAGAAAGAAGAAAGTAGAAGAAAATCACAGGACGGCACTTTAGGTGCCGTCCTGTATCCGTATTCTCTACCTTCTACTTTCTGCCCTGCTGGGCTATAGTTGTATCTCATTTAATACTTCTTGTGTATGTACACGTACCGATTCATATGAAAGAAGCAAATGAGTGTATAAATCATCAATACTAAATGCAACATATTCTTTTATATCTTTCGCTCCGATTACTTTTGCATCAGCATATCCAAGTTCTACAAGAAAAATATAATACAAAAGTAATCTAACTTTTTTCTCGTCATAATTTTCGGCTTTTTCTAAAAAAGAAATAGTTCTATCGTATAGAGCTTTGTGCGCTCCCTCACCACGAATAAAACGTTTGATTAATTGTGACACATCATAAATAAAAGAACTCTTATTTAATTTTTCTTCCGCTCCAACCAATCGCCAAACTTCTTTTCCTTTAACCAAAGTGACTAGACTGATACCTCGTGGAATAATATGTGCTCGTAATTTACTCTCAAGTTTTCTCACACTTTTGGCGTGTACCATAATCAATCCGAATTCACGCGTGAATAATTTATACACTCTATCGTGCTCACTTTGATCAAATGATTCAATGACAATACATTCTGTTGTATATTTTTCTATGGACATTTGTCTACACTATAGAGACAACAACAGTACCTGATGAAAGTTCTACCGGCTGTCCTTGTACATTTACGTCTTCTTTTATTTCTCCAATTTTACAAGTATTTTTTAATAAGCTAATATCACCGAGATTTGCAAGCGACGAAATAATTACAGAAATAACATCTTGGGGAGACAGTCCTTTTTCTTTACGCATATCTTGCACAACACGCATAAGCTTACGCATATCCCCTTCTCTAAGTAAATCATCCGTGAGAGAAATATCAAGAACAACCTCTTCATTTTGAGACTCATCAACAATAACTTTTTTAACATTTAACTCATCAGCAATTAAATCAAAATAAATATCTTTGATTGCTTTTTTAATAGTTATAGATGCAAGAGGTTGTTTTACATTTTGTTTTGCTTCTGTACGTTTCATTAATCCTAAAGAAACAACTTCGCGCACATCTTTCATATCTTTAATTATTTGCTCATCAATATTTCCAACTTTTGGCCAACTTTCAAGATGAACAGATATTTCCCCACCATTCATTTGTTTGTAAACACGTTCCGCGATAAACGGCATAACTGGCGCCATAACTTTCGCAAGTGTAATCAATACATAATTAAGCGTCTCATAGGCTAACATTTGGTCTTCTTTTCCATTATCCCCTTTCAATCTTTCGCGTGAACGGCGTGTATACCATACAGAAATATCATCAATCATTTCTGCGACCCCACGCGTCGCTTCATCAAGCAAATAAAATTCGTAACCTTTGGTTGAATCACGGACAACTTCATTGATGCGACTAATTATCCATTTATCAAGAACGTTATTTGATGTTTCTTTGGCCGTAACACCTTCTGGTTTGTTCATCTCGTAAAGTGAAACAACATTTTCCAAACGACTAACAAGTTTTTTATAAACGTCAGAAATATTATCTTCACCAAATTGTAAATTTTCACCTTTCACCACAGGACTAGAAAGAAGTGCATACCGCATAGCATCTGCTCCATATTTTTCTACTAGTTCCATTGGGTCCGCGTAATTACTTTCGCTTTTGGAGAGTTTTACACCAGTTTCATTTAATACTATTCCATTTACAATCACGTGTTTATACGGAGCTTTGTCAAAAAGTCCAACACCCAAATTAATCAATGAATAAAACCACCCGCGAGTCTGATCCATTCCTTCGGCAATAAAATCGGCTGGGTAATTCTTTTCAAAGACACCTTTATTTTCAAACGGATAATGTACTGATGCAAAAGGCATTGCCCCAGATTCAAACCAGCAATCAAACACGTCTGGAATGCGCTTATACGTTTTTCCTTCTAATTCCAATTCTATTTCATCGATATATGGGCGATGAAGATTTACAGCCCCAGTTTCATCTCGAGGAATAACTTGATAATTTACTTTTCTTATTTCAGTATTATTCAAATATAAATTACCAGATTTAATTTCTTCATTATTCAATATAACTTCTTCGGTTAAAAGTTCGGCTCCAACAATCATCATACGCGCCGGGCTACCGTGAGTGACAAATAAAATATTTTTATTTGTATATTTCTTTTCGCAATCCAAAATCACACTTATCACACGATTCATTATCTCTTGATGCGACTCACCTCCTTTTACTTTATAAGCCAGCTCCAAATATTTCTTGCCAACTTCTTTTTCCAAGACCTCAACATTTTTGCCATCATATATTCCGGCATTATTTTCATTTAGTCTGTCATCAAAAATAATTTCTATATTATCTTTTATAATCTCCGTGGTTTCTTTGGCGCGAAGCACTGACGAAGAAAATATCACATCAATATTTAAATCTTTAATTGCCTCTTTTTGTTTTTCAGCTTGTGCTATTCCTTTGTCTGTAAGATGATTACTTTCATTTCCACCTTTGTCTATAAGACCAGAAACATTTGATTCTGATTCTCCGTGACGCATCACATAATAAGTATTCTTCGCTTTATTTTTATTCTTTTCAGCTAATTCTTTGAGAGATCCAATCATTGCTACATCTCCATCTTCATTTTTCCAAACAGGAAGTGGTGCACCCCAATAACGACTGCGTGATACCGCCCATTCGCGTGCCCCTTCTAACCATTTTCCAAAGCGTCCATCACGAGTATGCGCTGGTACCCAATTTATTTTCGCATTAGCAGCTAATAATTTATCTTTTATTTTTGGAACATCAACAAACCACGAAGAAGTCGCGAAATTAAGTAGCGGAGTTTTACATCGCCAACAAAGTGGATATGAGTGAATAATTTTGTGCTTTTCAAAAAGACTACCATTATGAGCAAGATATTTAATTATTTCAACATCAGCAGATTGTGTGTCCCCTGCGACTTTTACTTTCATTCCAGCAAAATCTGTAACGGCAGGAATAAAAGTTCCATCCATTTTTATATGCTTGATGATAGGAATATTGTTTGCTCTGGCGAGTTCCATATCGTCCGCACCAAAAGCTGGAGCCTGATGAGCGATCCCTGTACCAGTATCAAGAGTAATAAAATCCGCGTGCCAAATCTTATAAATATTTTCTTTGTTATCCATTTCCGCATTCTCAAAATATGGGAATATTGGTTTATATTTTTTACCAACAAGAGATTCACCAGCAAAAGTTTCTATTATTTCGTATTTCTGATCTTTTAATGTTTCATTCAATAATTCTTTTGCAAGAATATATCTTCCTTCCATTCCTTCAATAGAAACTTTCACATATTCCGCGTCTTTTTTAATTGCGAGAGCTGTATTCCCCGGAAGCGTCCAAGGTGTCGTTGTCCAAGCCAACACAAAAGTATTCGGTTCATCAACCAACTCAAATTTTGCAGTCAAAGATATGTCCGTCACGTCTTCATAATTCATTCCCACTTCACTTTGAGCCAAAGTCGTCTCGCATCTCGGACAAATGTGCATCATTTTATTACCCTCATAAGCCAAACCTTTTTCAAAAAGAGATTTCCAAGCCCACCAAATACTTTCGGTATAAGTCGCATCCATTGTTTTGTAGGGATGTTCCATATCCACCCATCTTCCAAGTCTCGGTATTATTTGTTTCCACTCTTCGTCATATTTAAGTACGCTTTCATAAGCGTCTTTGTTAAATTTTCCAATACCAAAATCTTCAATATCTTTTTTACTTTTGAGTCCGAGTTTTTTCTCAATTAAATTTTCAATTGGTAGTCCGTGGCAATCCCACCCCCATTTTCGACGCACAGATTTGCCTTGCATAGTTTGATAACGCGGAATTGCATCTTTTATTGTACCTGCAAGTATATGCCCATAATGTGGCAGACCTGTGGCAAATGGTGGCCCGTCATAAAAAGAAAAATTACCTTTTGGATTTTCTCCAGCTGGAGTTTCTATAGATTTTTCAAAAATCTTGTTTTTTTGCCAAAAAGCGAGAACTTCCTGTTCTTTTTCATTAATAGTTTTGACCTTATTTGTGTCCGACATTCATCAATCATATCAGAAATAGGTTATAGGGGCTAGGTTTATAGGTTGCATAAAAAATAAAACCCCCCAAGACTGTTCGAATGGGCTTGGGGGTTTGGGGCTCTGCATCAGGCTCGGATGTCAGAGCTCGTCAGCGCCGGTGTGAACCTAATCGGTGACGTTCGATCCGCGTACGGTCGACGTGGTGGCGGATGTGACGTAGCGGGCGCCGCGGCTCGGGGGCGAATGCGTGGAAGTCGTTCTCATTTTCTTCTCTCCTTGTTGACAATGGGAAAAGGCTGGGCGAAACGGCACGATGAACTGTGCTACAAATATGCTATCACATCTCACTTGGTGCGACAATACCCAATATATACAGACCCTTTTGTAGCACATTTTTTATCACATTACATAAATCTAAATGATATTTATTTACCATATTATCTTCACTTATGATTCTTTCCTTTCCGTAAAAAGTATTAAATGCTCTTGTTAATTGAGTTAAATATACAACCATATGTTGTGGCGCATTTTCTTTATAAGTTCTCTCCAAAATATTTGAAAAGTTGTTTATTAATTTTTCTAATTCTTTTTCTGATTCAACTTTTTCATTTACAATCTTTGCATTTTCACATTTCAAAATAAGTTGAGTAAGGCGCGCATATGTATATTGTAAATATGGTCCAGAATCCCCTTCAAACGAAATTGACTTATCAATATCAAAAATAATATCTTTCCCTGGTGCAATTTTCAAAATAGAAAACTTAACAGCCGCGACAGCCACATCATTTATGAGTTGTTCTTTTTCTTTCCCCTCTATTCTTGCTTTTTCAAATTTATCTTTTAATTTTTCTTTTACTTCTTCAATCAATTCTTCAGTCGAAATAACATTTCCTGTTCTTGATGACATTTTTCCTTCTGGAAGACGAAGCATACCGTGAGAAATATGTTTGATTCTATTCGAAAGATTTTTATCAATTTCTCCCAAAGCACTTTTTACTACTTTAAAATATTCATTGATTTCATTTGCCGTGACAATAATAGAAATATCATTGTTTGGTACGAGTTTTTCTTTTTGTATAGCATTACCAAGCTCTTTGGCTTCATACGTAGGTAATCCCTCTTTGTTTATAAACACACGCGTATGAAGACCTACCTTTTCCCCTTTATAAACAATTGCTCCTTCCGATTCTTCAAAAACTTCTGGCACATTTTTCAAAACCAACTCTTTTCCAATCGAAGACACTTCACTTTCAAAAATATAATAATCAAATTTAGAACCAAGTCTCTGATAAATTGTTTCGAAATAATCTAGACTCCATTTTTTACCAATATCATATATATCATTTTTTTCTCCAGCAAAAATAGATTTATTTATTTTTATAATTTCATTTTTGACATCAGCATTATCTTCAATTTGTTTTGTACCATAAGCATAAGCGCGACCCAAAAACGCGACCTTTTCATTAAGAGAGATATTTTCTTTTGGAAATCCTTCCCCCATATTTTTAATTCCCCAAAGAGTGGTCGCCACGTGCATTCCCGCATCCCCTTGATAACAAATTCGTGTGACATCTGCCCCGACTGATTCATATATTCTAGAAATTGCTTCCCCTATTGCATTTGGCACAAGATGTCCAATATGAAAAAGTTTAAATGGATTCGGATCAGTATATTCACAAATAACTTTCTTTCCATTCAAAATATTTAAACTCAAATCTTTATTTAGAGCTTCATTCGTACGAATCTCGTCTTTCAAATAAAAATTAATAAACCCTGCGCCGGCGACTTCGATTTTTTCTACAATATCCGCAAGTTTTGTTTGAAGTTCAACTATCAAATTATCTGCACAACTTTTTGGAGAAATTCCTTTCTGTTTAGATAAAATAAAAGCTATGTTTGTTGCATAATCCCCGTGCTCACTACTTTCAGGAATATCTAAAGAAAAATCTGCACCCGCTCTTTCTGCAAGATTTTCTAAAACAGATTTTATCTTTTCGAACGAATTCATCTCTCTATACTACCTTATTATGGTAAAAATGAAAAAGACTAAATAATCAAGTTGCCAATATTCTATTAAAAATGTAGAGTTTACTCAGGTGTTCCTAAAATTATTCTACGACCAACTGGAAGGATACAAAATGCGAGAAGAACATATCAACGCTTTTCACGATGTCCCCTACCTAAACCTCGCAAGAGAGATTTATTTGAAGGGAACAAGGAAAACCGACCGTACAGGAATTGGTACTCGTGCTGTATTTTCTAGACAAATGCGTTTTGATTTATCAAGAGGATTCCCACTGCTAACAATCAAACAAACTTTTCTTCGTGGTGTACTTGAAGAACTTTTTTGGATATTGCGTGGAGAAACCAATATTCGTCCATTGGTACTCAAAGACGTCCATATTTGGAATGAGTGGCCATTCATAGCTTTTCTAAAAAGAATGAAAATTGATCCAAAAAAATTTATGGAGGACGGAGAATTATGGAAAAATGGACTAGCAGAATTTGTTTCTCGGATTAAGGAAGATGAGCAATTTGCTTTAGAATTTGGCGACCTTGGCCCGGTGTATGGTTCACAATGGAGAAACTGGCAAACGTTCGTGGAATACGAACATCCAGATATACCTGATGGACAAACATTGTATCTAAAAGGCAAACCAGTCGATCAGATTGCTGAGCTCATTGAGCAATTACGTACAAATCCTGATTCACGTAGCATAATTGTAACCGCTTGGAATCCGTCGGAATATAAATGGCTAAGAGCGAATTCACTTCCTCCGTGTCATATGATGTTTCAATGTGATGTGTCCGATGGAAAACTTTCACTTGACCTAACCCAACGAAGCTGTGACTTCTTTCTTGGAGTACCATTCAATATTGCCAGTTACTCGGCCTTGTTGATGATGCTAGCTCATATAACGGGTCTTGAAGTCGGTGAATTCATTTGGAATGGAAAGAATGTGCATCTTTATTCTAACCATATGGGAGCAACGAGGCTGATGCTTTCGCGCGATCCACGCCCCTCACCTGACTTACATATCACACGCACCGTCAAAAGTATTGAGGATTTCAAATATGAAGATTTCGAATTAATAAACTATAATCCTCATCCCAAAATTCCTGCTCCTGTCGCGGTCTAATAGATTCTCTTTGCAATTATCTGCGTCTTTATGGACGCAGATTTTTTATACAAATAATATACGTTGTACTTTCGACAATTTTGTTATACAGTTGACCCATCAGTTCTTTCTTTTTTATCTTCAACTGGGGAGGTTCTTGTGGAAGAAAATACTAAACGTACTGTCGCTATCATCGCAGCCATTGGGTCATCGATTAAAGACCCAAGAATACACGGCATATACAGTGCTGAAGGCAAATTACCTTGGCCGAAACTTGCAAAAGATTTGGCCTTTTTCAAGGAAAAGACTCTCGGACATATAACAATTATGGGAAGAGAAACTTGGGATTCAATTCCTGAAGGAGTCAAACCTCTTCCCAATCGAGTGACAATTGTGATTAGTAGCTCTCTCCCCGAAGGGAAAAATTTCTGGGGTAATCAGAGCGAAAAATCATTTTTCGTTTGCCGTTCAGTCGAGCAAGCAATAGCTTGTGCAAAATTAGAAAAGCCAAATGCCAATATTTTCTTTATTGGTGGAAAACAACTCTGGCAAGAAGCAATACCTCATTGCACAGCTTTATTCGTCACTCACGTTTACGGTGACTTCAACGGAGAACTTACAAACGTCAAAACATTCACCCAACTTTTGGAGCCAGAAACCCACTTTTCAAAATATGATTTCCGATTAGTGGAAGCAAAAAGTATCGTAGATGAAAATTACAAACTGACTTTCACCGAACATCGTGTCGGTCACCCTGTCTATGTGCAGTAAATATTTAACTGCACAAAATGAATACCCCCAGCCTCGCTGGGGATTTTTTGTAATAAAAAAGCCCAGAACGAACTGGACTTTAATAAAACTAAGCACACATCACATCCGCGGAATAGCAACACCCGTTTGACCTTGGTATTTACCACCGCGATCTTTGTATGAGACTTCGCAAACTTCATCAGACTCGAAGAAAAGGACTTGGGCACATCCCTCGTTTGCATATATTTTTGCAGGAAGTGGTGTGGTGTTGGAAAACTCCAATGTCACGTGCCCCTCCCATTCTGGTTCAAACGGAGTGACATTCACGATGATTCCACAACGCGCATAAGTACTCTTGCCCAAACAAATCGTGAGGATGTTACGCGGGATACGAAAATATTCAACAGTACGAGCCAAAGCAAAAGAATTTGGCGGAATAATGCAATGACCTTTCCCAGAGACTTCGACAAAAGAATTTGAATCAAAGTTTTTTGGATCAATGACCGTTGAGTTGATGTTGGTGAATAACTTGAACTCATCAGCACAACGAATATCATATCCATAGCTCGATAAGCCATAAGAAATAACTTTTTGTGGTATTCTATGTCCCCTTTCCATCTCTTCGAACGATAGACGTTCCGTAATAATTTCACGTACCTGTTTCGGTTCAAATGGCTCAATCATTGGACCATCAATTCTTGTCATACCAGTTGGTACAGCCACTAAATCTCTCACTTTTGAATCTGGACTACACATCTTGCGAATCCATTTGTCATTTTTGATGGACATAGTTGCCTCGCTCAAAGAAGTTAAAATCCACTATTAAATCACTTGTGGCCTGGATAGAATCCTACACGTCAAAACAAAAAACCGCAACTTTGCGGTTTTTTGTTTTGAAATATATAAGATGATTTTCCAATTATTGAACTTTGATACCGATTGAACGAGCAGTCCCCTCAATTATTTTCATTCCCTGTTCAACAGTGTGGGCAGTCAAATCTTTTAATTTAATTTCAGCAATTTCACGAATCTTTTCTTTTGAAATTGTTCCTGAACCTGCTTTACTATTTCCTTTAGCAACATTTGCAGACTTCATCACAAGTGATGTCGCTGTTGGAGTTTTGATAACGAAATCATAAGTTCTGTCTTCGTAAACATAAATCTTTACTGGAAGACGTCCTTGCATACCTTGTGTAGCAGCATTGAACTTGTTCACGAAATCACCAATTTGAACACCAGCCTGACCAAGCGCAGGACCAAGTGGTGGAGCAGGAGTAGCTTTCCCTGCTTCTATTTGAACTTTTACGTATTTTGTAATTTTCTTAGCCATATGTAAGTTTGTACTATACCTTAAATTTTCTTAACTTGCAAGAAATCTAGTTCTACAGGAGTCTCGCGTCCAAACATATTAACCAACACCTTAAGTTTTCCACGAGCTTTATCTACCTCACTCACCTTTCCTTCAAAATCTTTAAATGGCCCATCAATAATAGAAACCAATTCACCAACAGCAATAGAAATATCGTGTTCCACTTCGCCAGTATTCATACGACTAAATAGAAAATCGATTTCTTTCTGAGTGAGAGGCACAGGAGTGGTACCAGCACCAACGAATCCAGTTACACGCGGGGTGTTACGAACAACATACCAACTATTATCATCCACAATCATATCTACAAGAACATATCCTGGATAGATTTTTTCTTCAACTTCAACACGCTTTGTTCCTTTTATTTTGATTTTCTTTTCAAGAGGAACAACTACAGCAAAAATTTTATTCTCCATACCAAGAGACTCGATACGCTGTTTCAAATTACGCTGTACAGCGTTTTCATATCCACTATATGTATGGATGGCGTACCAATGACGCTCTCCTGTAAATTCTTGTTTGGCCATAGGAATAGTTTATAGGTTTTAGGTTGATAGTTTATAGTAATACAAATACTAAATACGAATAATTTAACGAGTGAGGAGTTTGGCAAGTAATTCACGAAGTCCAAGATCAACCCCACCAAGCAATAACGCAACGATAACAGAAATTGCAATCACAGCGATTGTATAAGTTATAGTTTGGGCTGTACCAGGAAAATGTACTTCCTTGAGCTCAGCCTTTGTTTCCTTAAGATATTGTAAAATATTCATAGTTAATAGATGGATGATAAATATATTTTGTAGAATTAAAATATTTGAGTGAAGTTCGAGGCGAAACAAAGATTTTGACTGAACTGTACTTATTGTACTGTGAAAGAAAAATCTGCAGTTTCAACAAAGAAATTCACCAAATATTTGAATTCTACCCTTATTCTAAAAAACACCCCCGGGGGCGTCTATCTATTCATAGTATAGGAAAGTGGGTAATAAGTCAATAGCCCCAACAATTAAATAAGCGCGACCTTCGGTCGCGCTTATTTAATAATAATACTTTTATTTTAATTAAGTGAGTATGTAATTGTCACATTTGACTTAATGACACTCTCCCCTTGTGGAAGGGTTACACTATCTACGCTTGCTTTTGCAGAACCACCCAATCCGTACATCATTGGATAATTATTGCCATTATCTTCACTAAACTGTGTAATATCACCAAGGGAAACACCCAATGCTTTTGCTGTTGCTTTGGCTTTATCTTGTGCCACCTTGATTGCTAAAACCTTAGCTGCAGCTTTTGGTTTTTCTATATCATCAACAGTAAAGTCTGGACCATTTATCTCTGCGATATTTGCTTTACCTAAAGCCGAGACCACCTCTCCGGCAGAATCAATCTTTCGAACTTTGACTTGTATTGATTGTGCGACTTCATACCCAACAACTATACTTTTTGTAGGTGGGCACACATAACCTATACAATATCCTGCGTTTTGTTGTTCATACTTTGGATTCACTGTATAAGAAAGTGTCTTTGTGTCTTTTTTATCAACTCCAAGAGCAGAGATAGCATCAAGTGCTTTATTTATTTTTGTTTCAACTAATTTCTGCGCCTCTGGAACTGTTTTTGCAGACTCACGCACAGTAGCTGTAATAGTTGCAATATCTGGTGGAGCGGTTACTTCTCCTTCACCGGTGACGGTGATAGTGGCCACTGCTCCTGTCGGATGTTTCCAAGATTTAATATCAGTCAAACCCACAGCAGCAGCAGCGAAAGCTACGAATACCAATGCGATACTTGCTGTTATGAATGTATATTTTTTATAATCTGTTTCCATATAAATTTATGTTAGCTAATAATGCTTATTATAGCACTCACAAAAAAATAAAATACTACCTTCTTGTAAGGCAAAAAACACCTCAGATGCGAGATAGAAAGAAGATGAGATAATTTACGACTAACCCTTTAGACCAAAAATGTTTTATATTCGAGGCGCGGGAAAAGTTTTGAAGGATATGTACACCTATAGTACATTGACTAAAAAACTTGGGGCCCGCAACAACGTAGATAAAACATTTTTGGTCTAAAGGCGACCGTTGTAATACATATAAGATAGCAAAAGAAGTATGATAATCAACATCGTCCCAATAACAAAAATTAATTCTTCATCTTTTTTGGTAAGAGGATTATGTCCAAAGTGTTTATGTTCTTCTCTAGTTTCTTTTTCTTCTTTTATACCTTTCAAAGAAGAGGTTTCATTATTATGAAAGACCTTCTTGTAAAGAGAAAACGGCCACACGTGAGTAGAATCTTCAAATAAACGAAGAGGAAGCTCACTAGGAAATTCGTCTTTTGACGAAACAGAATTATTCTCTGATAAAGAGTGAGACGCGTCCGCAATTTCTGGAAGAATGTGTTCTCCTTCTGTGGGTACAAACAATTCCTGTTCAGGTCTTGCTTGTTTATCTATGCTGGTATTACGAAATATTATTACGGCATCGCGTATATTTTTCTCATCCCAACCACCAGCAGTGAGTAACGTGATAAGTGTTGGCTCATCAAGATGTGGATGGTTATTTTCTAATGTCTTTAATGCATTTTCTATATCATTAATTGTCATTATTTTTTAATTACAGACTTTATAATATTAGAAGATTTAGTAATAGCAGCTTTTATTGCTGAAGTTGATGGTGTAGAAGTAGAAGTGTATAAAGATTTAATTGTAGATGTAGAAGTTAATTCATCCAAAGATTTACTCAAATCAATGAATAGTGAATTATTAGGATCACGTTTTATAAGATCATTAGAGATTACTCTAGAATCATTCAAACGACCACCGTCACGAAGCGCTACAGCAAGGAAATATGCAACATCAATATTTCCTGGATCTTTAGACCAAGCAGTTGCTAATGTGGTATAAGCATTCCCATAATCTTCTTTTCCATAAAAGAGAAGCCCAGCTTGTACATAAACCAAAGGATCGTTCGGCGCATTTTTTATTGCTTCAATTGCGTATGCCAATGCTTCATCTATTTTTTGATCTGAAGCCTCCAATTGACTCATAAGATACAAAGCATCTGCAAAGTTTTGCTTCTTCTTAAGAGCCTCAGTAAGATCTGCACGTACCCCCTCTTTTGTTCCAGCAGAAGCTTCAAGTCGAGCAAGCATCACGTAAAGATAAGGGTTCCCTGGATATAATTTAACTGCCGCCTCGTACGCTTGTCTTGCGTTTCCATATTCACTATTCTTACTAAAAGGAATAGCAAGTTCGTAAGCACGACCAAGTGAAACATAATTCTGATAATTATCAGGATTTATTTTGACAGCCTCTCTAGCTGAATCTATTGCAATCTTAGTATTTTCAAGATACTTATTCTTTAAGTCTTCTTTTGAGAGTGATGGCATCGCTACCAGCGCTCGATTTGATTGTACAGCGTACTCAACTTGTGTGCGATAAAATCCGTCATATGGATAAATAGACATTGCTTTTGCGTTCATAGTCATAGCTTGTTCATTCGAAGAAACTTCGGATGCCTTTCTGTACAAAGCAAAAGCTTGTGCTTTTTGTACTAATATACAAGCATTAATAAGTAACAACACAGCTACAGGAATCATAAGCATTGCAAGTTTCTTCTTACTCACTTGATTTTCGCTTGATTGTGCTTTTGCAACACCAAAACCAGACAATACCATCCACATAACAAGCATTGAGTAAGTTAGCGGTGCTTCCCAAGCCACAAGTGTAAAGTACAAAAGTACAATAGTCATTAAGCCTAAGATAAAATGATCTGTTCCGACGTGCATACGACGATAGGCATTATAAGAAACGTAAAGAGAAGATAAAACGAGCATCAAGAAAGATAAAAGTCCGACAATACCAATTGTTACAAATAAAGTGGTCATAGTATCAGCCCCCTGATTAAAATCATATCCAAAATATGGTGAAGCAATTACATTTTGAGGACGATACAATTGCCAAGCTCGACTAAAATTACCAGAACCAATACCAAATGGACCTTCATTTAACATCACACTTCCTCCGACTGCAACTGTGCTTGAGAAATTAGGACGAATATTATCTTGGAAAGAAAATGATACTGCCCACACCAAAAATACAACCGCAGCTACTACTATAACAACTTTATGCTTTACAGGAATAAAAGCTTTTTTTGCGAAAAAGAAACAAACGATTGCAAAAATACTGAGATAAACAGAAGTCGAAACTGCATTCGAAAATCCAGACAATAGCTGATTAGCTATTTCACTTAATTTCCCTGTAAACATAAAACCTGTTATAAAAATAAATGACGAGACGCCAAGTATTGCCAAAACTACATATTTTAATTTTCTACGAATAGTATCTGATAAGGAGCTTACAAGATACATAATGACTGGTAGAGAAATAAGAGATATACCAGACATTGTAGATAAAGATTCACCAAAAAAGGCCTTATACGCGCCCCTTGAGAAGATTGAAGAGAGGAGAACTGCGCAACAAAACGCAGTATATGAAAGAAATTCAAATTTAGAGATCAAATGCCAAGACTTATTAATAAGAGCTAATATAACGTACGCAGAAATGGCTATAGCCACGAGAATCATCAACGTAATAAAATACGTTGTCTCTGGAGCAAACACTGTATGTGGAACGAAAAAAAGAGGAGACCCGATCACAATACACACTGTTGCGTATGTATAAAGTCTTGATAAAAGTGATGTAAACAATTTCATAAAAATAATTTATAATAGTTATAATAAGCTTATTATATTTAGCTCAGTATACATCTCTTATACACACAAATACTGTGGATAAAAAACAATAGAAAGAATGCTATATTAGGCTATACTGTAATATGATTATGGAAGACACTATACAACAAAATATTTCTCCTTTGAATACAGATTTAAATACAGAAAATGATAATGAAGAAAGGCCCAACTCTCACAAAATTATTATAACTGTGTTTATAATAGTAGCTGTATTTATAATACTATTTTTAATCTATGAAAATGGTAAAAGCGTATATTACCAAGGCGTTTAACGCATTTTAATAAAAGTAGGACTAACGGATATTTTTGCCAATCAAATGCTTGATGTGCTCCATCGGGTTATAATTTGCGCGCACAATTTCTCTTGCCCAAATACGAAATCCTTTACCCCATTCCCCTTTTACACGAAAGCCAATAGCTATCACAACGTTTGTATTATAAACATAAACCTTCCTAGCAACTTTTTTCTTTCCTTCTTTTTGAGTTATTACTACAGCTTTTTCGCTTTCTGATTTTATTAATTCTTTTTCCTGATAGATTTTTTTTAAATGGTCATTTATAGTCGGAATACTTCTTCCGTAAATACGGGCTATACGTTTTTGGGTACTCCAAACCTCCCTATCAAAAATAAATACTCCTTCTTTTACAAGTTTTGGAAATTCATCCATATGTATATGTAACACTGAAGAATTATTTGTCATAGGTTGTTTCTTCAAGAGTGAAAAATTCAAAATCCTTTTTGAAAATCTTCATAGACATATGATAAATTGCATAAGTAATAAAGAAAGCTGCAAAAACATCGATAGAATAATGGAGATGAGATAGCAACGCCGCAGCACCAAGAGTGACAGAACCTATTAAAAATAGAGTTCTAATATATTTATGATCCCAAAAAATAAGAGCGATTAAAAATGGAAGTCCTGTATGTCCAGAAAAAAATAAATCGTTTCCCGATGTGATGAAGTTTAATAATCCAGATTCAAGCTGTAATTTTAAAGGGAAAGGGCCAATATGTGTAAGCGTTACAAATATAGACCGAATAATAATAAACAACGAAATAGACTTCAGAAGAAAAGGTGCGGTTTTTCTAAAACGAAAGCAAAGTACTGCAACAAAAAGAACAAGAGCTATAGCAACATATACAAAGAAAAATTCAAAATCATAAACTCGTGTATTACTCAAAATAATATCGTTGACCGGTCCACTAGCTCTATTTTCTGCATACAAACTTGCATAATGCGTAACAAAAACACTGGCAATAAACAAAATAATTGCCTCAAGAAGAGAAGCGTAATATCTCATCTTTGAAACTGGCTTTGCAGGGGTACTGTCTTTCATATAAAAAGTATAACACTGTATTTGCGTGGGTAGAAAATACAGTATTTTGTTTTAATTTGAATATGCTACTATTAATTCATATGGAAACACCAGATTTTACAAATGAAGAAAATAAAGAAATCTCAAAATTAATCAATCAACCTTTAGCTGGAACAGTCCCTGAACCAGAACATTTGAGTAAATTAATAAGTGTGTCTCGTGAAAAATCTTTAAAGGAAGCTGCGATGTTAGACCCTCTCACCAAACTTCTAAACCGTCGTGCTTTTGAACAAAGAGTCACCGAACTTGTCGCCACTTACAATCGTGAGTCTATTGGAAAAGAAAATCCAAAAAAATATGCACTTTTGGCTCTTGATATTGATCACTTCAAATCTATCAATGATACATATGGTCACGATGTTGGAGATGCTGTATTGAAACGTGCTGCCGAAATCTTCAAAGAAAAATTCCGCATAACCGACACCATTGCACGTTTCGGTGGCGAAGAATTCTATATAATTCTAAATGATGTTAATTACGAACAAATTATTGAAAGTCTATCAAGAGATAGAGGTGACACTGGCCCTGGTCTTAGTTTCCAAATTGAATTAGGCGAAGCAAAAGAAGAAAAAATCATTTCATTTAGTGGTGGACTGGTACCTTTCATTCCTAGTGAAAATCATATAGACGATGTAATAAAAAAAGCTGACGTTCTTCTATATAAAGCAAAACAATCTGGCCGTAACAAAATTAATCCAGACGAAACCATTATTCCACCCAAACGGAACGAATTATAAAAAATATTACAAAGTATTACCGTACATCAATACTGTCCTTAGAATGGGGTTTATGAAAAAAAACTTCAGAAAAAAAGTTCATTCCATACAAATAAAAAACTTTTGTTAGTCCGTGATTAGTTAAACGTCTTCCAGACGTATGAATAAAAAAGTCAGTTCTGAATTTAACTTTTCCGAATTTACTAGCACGTCTTGCTGTATTTGTGTCGTCTCCATAAAATGAAATACTTGTATCAAATCCACCCATTTTCTCAAGAACATTTTTTCTAATTGCAAAATTTCCGCTAATCATCATATATCCTAATATCCAATATACTGGCATAGCTAATATATACCAATAAATCCAAATAAGATATTTTTGCCATACAGGAACATCAAAATACCTACAGATGCCACTTAAACATACCAAAGATTTATTTTTTTTAAATTCATTTTCAATTATTATTGGCCAACCTTTCATAAAATAACTGTCGGCATCTATATAAGCAACTATATCCCCTTTTGCTTCACGAAAGCCTCGCTCTCTTGCGTGTAATACTCCCTTTCGTCCCTCAAAAATAACTTTCACCCCTTCAAATTTTTCTACAACTTTTCTTGTATTATCTGTACTCGCATTGTCTATAACAATAATTTCCAAAAACTTATCCTCTGAATAACGTAACACATTCTCTAAACATTGCTCTATATATTTTTCTTCATTATGAGCTGGGATAATAAGAGATATTGTTGGATTTTTAAATTTTCTAAGCCTTCTCATTATTATAATATTCTTAATAACTTCTATAGGGGAAGCCACTTTAAAAATCGCCTTCCACATTTTTATATAATCTTTGAAATCTACAAAATGACCCTTGAGATTATATTTGTAAGCTTTAAGTGGAGATAAAACATTGTCCCAGTGCACAACTTGTATAGAATATTTATTTTTGACTATTAATTTATTTATAAATGTTTCTAATCCAAACCCAGGCAAACGAGAAATTTCTTCTAAATACGGCATTATTATTTTTTTATGAAAAGCACGTTCACCAGAGAGATGATCAAGCCCAATTTTAGGAGAAATTTTGTCGTGCGTTGGGTATGTGTCCTGTAAGCTGATGCTCATATCTACATACCCCGAAATTACAGGTTCCAATAAGTCAGAAATATTATCTGACTTTAAATTCATCAAATCTGCATCTAGAAAAAAAATTATATCCCCTGTTGCAGATTTGATTCCGTGACATACGGCTTTACTTTTACCTTGATTGACTGGTAATTTTATATAAGTCACTCTCGGATATTTAGACATCAACGTAGAAGTGTTGTCCGTAGAACAATCATCAATAACAATAATTTCATCTACGAGAGAACAAGAAGTGACTGCATCAAGCACAACACCTATTCTTGGTTCTTCATTATATGTAGGAATTATGCAAGATATTTTCATATGTCTTTGGGAGCCTTTCTAAATCTTTTCAAGAATAAAAATAAAATGAAACCAACAGCTACAACAAAGATTATTGCTATTGCAGAATTATGAAAATATTCATTTATTTTTACATACGACGCTCCAAAATAATAACCGACCGCAACAATTACTATATTCTTCGGTATTTCAATTAAAGTTATAACTGTTATATATTTTTTGAAATTTACCTTGACCACACCAGCAGTAACCAAAAATACTTCTATACCAGCGTTGACCATTTTACTGAAAAAAATTGTTTTTATTAAATGATTTTTATAATGCTCTTCGGCAAATCTAACACGAGCATCTGTAACACCAATATATTTGCCATATTTATTTAAAAAAGTATGACGACCTATTCTACCAATACAATAATAAATTGTGTCCCCTATAAGATTACCGAGAATAGCTATTATGTACACGATGTAAACATTCAAAATCCCTTGCGACGCCAAAAAACTAGCTATTATTATAATCATCGGCCCTTCCACGATAGCAATAGGTAAAAGTATGTGATATTTATATGTCAACAACAATGTATAAAAATATTCCATAATATATTATTTAATATCTAAAAGATTATGTCCCTTTTTAAAGAAAAATTTAGTAATCTCATAAACACCAAAAGCTATAAAGAATGAAGAGAATACATCTATTGAATAGTGAAGATGCCCCAAGATCACAACAACTGATCCAATCAAAGAACATAATAAAAAGAAATATCTCAAAAAACGTATTCTCCAAAAAACAAGAGCTAACAAAAATGGATACCCTGCGTGAGCCGAAAAGAAAAGATCATTTCCTGAACTTACAGTAAACAAAACTTCATTCACGTGACGTTCTTTGTGTATGTAATTATAATATTCAACCGACGGTGGAGACAAATGCGTCATTATCATAAACAATGAGCGCGTTAAAAAAAATAAAGCACTACTTTCCAAAACAAATGGAATATATTTTGGTTCAAACATTAATACGCCGAACAAAATAAGTACGAAAATAAATGCTCCTTGGAAAAATAAAAAAGCTACATTAACTACCGGCAAACTATCCAGCAAAATGTCAGAAACAACATCCCCAGAATGATTGTTTGTATATTTTAGAGCAAAGTAAGTTATGAAAAGACTGACAGCCAGCAATAAAACACTAACAAACATATGCCACAAAATGGTCTTATTTGTCCAAAAATCCAAATGTCTCTTGATGAGTTTTTCCATAGATGCTTATGTTGTAGTCATAATAACATAAAAATGGGGGCTGGTGGCTATCGGGATTTGGTCACCAAGTTGGCATTTTCTTTCGCAACTTTGTTGTTCAGAAAAAGCTCAACTTCGCGACCCCGGCTTCGTCGCCTCGCTTTGCTTGAAGCGACTCAGTTCAAATCCACATAACAGCACGCAGGTGCTGTTACTCGATAGCCACACCAAATGAAAAATCCCCCTGAAGGGATTTTTCATTTGGTGTGGCTATCGGGATTTGAACCCGAACTGAGGGTTCCACAAACCCTAGTGCTAACCATTACACTATAGCCACCATCTTGCTACAAAATTTCTTCTATAGTTAAGCTACTTTATCACAATTTAGTCAATAAATAAAGACTTGAGAGAGCTTGGTCACCTCGTCTCGTTTCTCACTATGTTCGAAACAGGAGACTCCGCGACCCCTATTCAAGTCCTCACGCAAATGACGCAGGTCATTTGCTTCCTGGGCACAAATACAAAAAGTCAGAAACAATGTTTCTGACTTTTTGTATTTGTGCCCAGGAGAGGACTTGAACCTCCATGCCGTTGCCAGCGCTACCACCTCAAGGTAGTGCGTCTACCAATTTCGCCACCTGGGCATTTCTTCTTTCGAAGTAATGAAATACTAACACAAAATGAAATAAATTAAAATCTCAACCGTTGGTTGAGATTTTGATTTTTATGCTGTAACTTCTTCACCCACTTCTTCTACTACTGCTTCAGCGGTTGTGGTACTTCCTTTCTTCACTACACGAATATCTTTCTTCAACTTACGACGGACGTCACGGAGAGCTTTGTCACGAACATAATAAAGTTTACTGCGACGAGTACGTGCGCGACGAACGATTTCAATTTTATCAATCATCACAGAGTAAAGTGGGAAAACTCTTTCAACTCCAACACCAGAGGTAAC
>JAHFMZ010000019.1 GCA_023267555.1 bacterium | reverse complement strand
ATTAAAGATTTCTTCTTCGCTTATCAAATCTTCTTCGTTAATTGAAGAATAAAGTCTGTCTAATGCTTCACGTACGTGGGCAGAGGTCTTTTCATTAGTAGTGAAATGCGCGTGAAAATTATCATCTTCTTTATGCTTTTTAAATTCTTCACCAAGTGCGAGATAAAGATTGATATGATTTTGTATTACTGGATCTTTTGAAATATGACGCATCAAATGCTCTTCGGAAACAACAGCACCCAATTCATTAATTATTTTTTTAAGTTCATCAAACACAAAAATATGTTCTTTGTATTCTTTTGATTTTTTGATTGAAGCAAGTGCAAAATTTTCAATCTGACGAACACGTTCACGAGTAATATCATAAGTCTTACCAATCGCTTCGAGAGTCATACGATTTTCTTTTTCAAGACCATAACGATTAACCACAATCTCACGCGTTCGTGGATTCAGGGCTGTCAAAAGTTTCTTAGAAACGGCTTTGGGTTTGAATGTGATACCTGACATAGTTATTATTAATGTTATCTATTGTACTATAATTTATCAAAAACGTCAAATCACTATATTTATAAGGCGATTAGGAACGATTATTACGTTTTTGGGTTCATTTTCCCCTACATATTTCTTATATCCATCTGTTTTTTTTGATTCTTCCAAAAGAATATTATCAGCACTTTGGAAAGGAACAATAAAAGTTCCACGCATTTTTCCTCCAATTTGAAGAGTGATAGTAACTTCTTTTTCCACAATTTTTTTCTCATCAAATTTAGGCCAACTTCCAATATGAACTGACTTATCATTTTTAAGTTCACACCATACTTGCTCTGTTAAATGTGGAGCAAATGGTGCAAGAATTTGTAAGAGAAGCAAATAATCTTCTTTTGTGAAAGACCCAGCTTCCATACTGTTTACCAAAATCATCATTGCGGAAATTGCAGTGTTAAATTTAAAACTTTCTATATCTTCAGTAACTTTTTTTATAGTTTTATGTAATTCTGTTTGAACAGTACTTTCTGTACTAATTTTTTTCTGTAAATTATATACCCTGTCCAAAAATTTATCCGAACCTTTGATACTAGAAGTACTCCACGCGGCAGTTTGTTCAAATGGTGCCATAAACATTTCATAAACACGAAGAGTATCTGCTCCATATTCTTTTACCACGTCATCTGGATTAATTATATTTCCCCAACGCTTGCTCATCTTGCGTCCATCTTCTGCAAGAATAAATCCAAGAAACTCTAGTCGTGAAAATGGTTCTATTGTTGACACCACACCTATATCATACAAAAACTTATGCCAAAATCTCGCATAAATAAGATGACGAGTCGCGTGATCTCCCCCCACATAGACATCAACAGGAAGCCAAGCTTTTTCAAGTGCGGGATCAATAAGAGCTTTATCATTATGTGGGTCAGCAAAACGAAGATAATACCAAGATGAACCTGCCCATTGTGGCATAGTGTTAGTTTCTCTAATAAATATTTTTCCATCATCAGATTGTTTGAATGTTCCTTTATCGGTGATGTAACCTTTTACATTTACCCAATCGGTAATCGCAGCAAGTGGTGATTCTCCATTATCTGTCGGTTCATAACTTTCTACTTCTGGAAGCAAGACTGGAAGTTCACTTTCGTCCACCATATAAACTTTACCTTTTTCGTCACGAACCACTGGGAATGGTTCACCCCAATATCTTTGACGTGCGAATACCCAATCTTGTATTTTGTAACGCACAACTTTTTCCCCTTTAAACTTTGAAATCATTTCTTCGACAGTCTTGTCTAAAGAAATTTCTTTAATCGGTAATTTATATAATGTTGCAAAATCTTTGTCACGATCATCATACGCGGGTACTGCCATAATTGCGCCAGTACCAACACCACCAATAACATAATTTGCAATCCACACTGGTATCTTTTCTTGATTAACTGGATTGATTGCATAAATACCTGTGAAGATTCCTGTTTTTTCTGGTATTACAGAATAATCATTTTCTTTTTTTTGTTCTTCAAGTGTTGTAGCAATATATTTTTTAATTTCTTCACTCATTTTAAAACCACTATTAATCCAAGATTGTGCAAGCTCAGCCGACACAGCCACAAATGTCGCCCCAAAAAGAGTATCAGCACGAGTTGTAAAAATACGTACAGATTTGACCGGACCATCAATCAATTCAAAATTAAATTCGGCACCTTCACTTCTTCCAATCCAATTTTTCTGTGCAATCTTCACTCCTTCTGGCCAATTAAGAGTATCCAAATCCGCAAGCATTCTATCTGCATAATCAGTAATCTTGAGCACCCATTGACGAAGCGGTTTCTTTTCAACAACACTTCCACATCGTTCACATCTATTTCCATCCAAATCTTCATTAGCAAGACCAGTTTTACAAGATGGACACCAATTAATCGGCTCATTACTTTCAAAAGCTAAACCTTTTTCATAAAGTTTAGTAAATATCCATTGTGTCCATTTATAAAACTTTGGATCGGTTGTGTCTATTTCACGCGACCAATCATAATCAAGACCAATATTAAAAAGTTGTTGTTCAAAATTTTCAATATTTTTTTGTACGGCAACTTTAGGATGTATTTTATTCTTTATAGCAAATTGTTCAGCTGGAAGACCAAACGCATCCCAACCCATCGGATGAAGCACATCAAATCCATTCATTCGTTTAAAACGAGAATAAATATCCGTCGCAATATATCCTTTTGGATGACCAACGTGCAATCCTTCACCTGACGGATACGGAAACATATCAAGTACATAAACTTTCTTTAAACCAGGAAATTTTGGTGTCTCGTAAATACGATTGTTCAACCATTTTTCCTGCCAATACACATCAAACTTTTTGTGGTCATACGATTTCATACTCTCTATACTAACATAAGGCAGACAGTAGACAAAAGACATTAGATAACAAAAAAGCATTCACGAAGTGAATGCTTTTTTGTTATGAAATAATTTTTTTATTAGTTCCCAAAATACATATCTGAAGATATAATTCTTTTGAAACAAAATTCCCCTGTGCCGTGATTCCAAAATGGTGACTGATCATATTCATAATAATAATTTGATACTGAATACGGTGAGTCGGCCAACGGTATTCCTGGTTTTGTTGCAATAGGAACAGTAGCTGTACCTTTTCCATTACTATTACTATCGCGTGCTATATCAAAGTTTGCACAAAGCTCGAATATAGCATTCGTTATAAGTTCTTTTTTATTAGTGTTGTAATTCATTCTTACAACAGGTTGTTGAACTATTTTATAAGTATAAGAATCTCCCGTCACAGGATCTGTCGGTACAGAATATCCTTGAAAGGCATCATTCAATTCACTGAGTGAGGCTGGCAATTTATCGGTCGTCTGAAAACGGTTAAATATTTGTTGCTGAATTGAAGAAAGATTTGAGAGACGAGTACTATCAATTCTCTTGGCACGCATTTGAGCTGGTGTGCCAATAATCATAACGCTCCACACAAGAGAAGCAATCACCACAACGGAAGCAATTATACTAGCGAGAACTGGTACGGAAGTTTTAATTGTATAATCACGTCTCATAGAATAAAGATAATACCCAAACAACGCCAAAGCTACAACAAATACTGTGAGAGCTTTGAGAACGAAACGTAAAGATAAATCTCCACCTAAATAATTATATATAAGTGATACCAATGTTCCAACAAGAGTACAGACAGTGATAAATAATGTAGCATAAATCATTATTTTTCTTACACCGAGATTATGCTTATACGGAAACTTTGTAATATCTTTGGCCACATACCAAGAAAGTGCTAAATATAGTGGGTACATAACTACTAATGACGCAATAGCCATTCTGACATCACTACTGTATATATCAACTGAATAAGTTGCAGTTAGAAGATCTGGGAATTTACGATCAATTGCTGTAAAAACTATTTGTAAAAGATTATAAACACTCCAAATAAGTGATATTGCTATACCGAGATAAACAAATACATCTATTGCTTTAGTTTTTTGTTCTCCATTCATATTTTTGTTTTTATTGATAAGCGAATAAAAGAAATAACCTAATGCCGAAGCTATAAGTAAAAATACTATAATAATTCCAATAATAACAACAGTTATCATACCCGTATATTAACATCTATATGATATAGTAGAAAGATGTCAAAAATACCGCTTAATAACATAGAAAAAATAGCACTTTCTGTCACTCGTAGCATAGGTTCAGTGGCCTCTGTTATTGTTCACACAATTCTTTTCACTGGTGCTTTTCTTTCAGTTCTTTTCGGGTTCAATTTTGATAGAGTGCTTCTTGTTCTTACAACAATTCTTTCCCTGGAAGCAATTTATTTATCTATTTTTATTCAATTAAGTGTTAACTATCAATCTCGTGCCCTTGAGAATGTTGAAAAAGATATTGATGAAATTCAGGAGGACGTGGAAGAAATCGCAGAAGATGTGGAAGATATTCAAGAAGATATTGATGAAATTCAGGAGGATGTGGAAGATATTCAAGAAGTGCACGAAGTAATTAAAGAAAGTGTAGAAGAATAAAAATAAAAAATAGCATCCGCGGATGCTATTTTTTTATTTAAATACTATAATTCAAAAATGTGTAGCACCCAATTCACAACAGATAATACAATCGAAAACCAAATAGCCATCAACAATGACGGGATAATAAATCCGTGAACAATGTAACTTGCAAGAATAATCATTAATCCATTAATTACAAAAGAAAATAGTCCAAGCGTGAGTAAATTAACTGGTAAAGTAACTATAGTAATAACTGGCTTGATTGTGTGATTGATAACAGCAAGAACTATTGCGACCAATAGTGCAATCCAACCTGTTTGCCACGAAAACGATATGGGTACACCAACACTAGTAATATAACTAGCTATAAGAACCGCCAATGTGCGAATAATTATATACATCATATTTATGCGAGCAGAAGCTTTTGCATTTCTGCCAATTCTTCATCTGTAGCGTGATACAAATGTATCTTGTCAAAATCTTCTGGTTTATTTGTTGGTACCAAATGTACGTGAGCGTGAGGAATATTATATCCTTCAACAAAAACACATACACGAGCGCAATTCAATTTTGCCTTCATTACTTGGGCAATATATCGTACGCGGTGCATAACTTTATCGTACAAAACTTCATCAAGAGAAAACATATCGTCAATTTCTAATTTTGGTAAAACCAAAGTGTGGCCTTTTTGAATTGGGTTTATATCCAAGAAAGCACAAACATATTCATCTTCGTAAATTTTATAACCTGGGAGTTCCCCAGAGATAATTTTGGAAAAAATAGTAGACATATATTGAGTATACACCTTTTAATTATGATACAAGCTGGATAATGTAGTTTAGCTGGATTTTCCAATACATCGACCCGAAACTGGATTTGATCACAAAACTAATTCCTCACTTTGTTCGTCATAATTAGTTTCGCGACCCCTATTCAAATCCATCGTAAGTGACGCAGGTCACTTACTTCTGTGGCAGAGCTGAATATAAAATACCCCAAATATTAACTTGGGGTATTTTATATTCAGTGCGCCGGGCTGGATTTGAACCAGCGAAGCCCGAAGGGCGACAGATTTACAGTCTGTTGTGATTGACCACTCCACCACCGACGCAAGTTAAAAAATTATAGCATAAAATCAACAAAATTTAAAAGGCTCGAAACAACTTCGAGCCTTCTGTCAAAAATAACAAATCTCACTCAAGAAAGAAGCTTTCCACCATTTTTTATAAACAATTCTTTAGTGAGCGGAACAACCGCCTTTTTTTCTTCTTCATAAACAGAAAGAGAAATATTTTTGTAGGAATGATCTCGAAAAAATGAAAGGTAATCCCCAAAGCCACGATAACTTTCATAGCTACGAAAAATCTGATCCATAGCAGAAACACAAAACCCGAGAGTCAATGTATCTGTTTTGGATAATTGATAAAGTCTGGAAATTACCTCTGACGCTGGAAAAGAATGTTGCGTATTGAATCCAACAATTATTTTGCTACGAGAACTATCTAACACCAAATCAATTTGACTCCAACGCCCATCTGGTGAATCCAAAGGCTTGAGATGGGGAGCGTAATGTTCTTGCGAAAGATTACAAATAAAACAATCCAAATCCCTATGCCAAAAAAATATCGGTCTTTTCGCGTAAAAATACGCGAGCAAATCCGCACCTAAAGAAATCATTTTCTTTCCCCTATACAGAAAGCCTAAAACAACTCTAAACGAAATAGTTTAAGAAATCAAATCTATTTCTTTCTCATCATTTCCTTGTGAGTTATTGGACTTGGAATTTTCTTTGGCTTTCGCGCTTCCACTTCTATCTCACCTTTTTTATCAAGATATACATATGCAATTCCACCTTTCACAAATTTTTTCGCTAAAATCAGTAAGGCAATTTTGTTCAAAATAAATGTCTGCATAAATCTCTTGATTGGTCGTGCACCATAATGTGGATCAAATGACTTTTCAGCAATACGTGCCACCACATCATCAGTTACTTCCAATATAATTTCTTTCTCAACAATTCTTTTCGCAATAGCATTCACTTGAAGTTTAACAATTTCTTTTATTTCTTCTTTTGATAATACATCAAAAATAATTGTATCATCCAAGCGATTCAAAAATTCTGGCTTAAAGAAATCTTTGAGTGCCGTCATCACTCTTTCTTTCACTTGTGTATATTCCGATCCAATTTCTTGAGTAGAGAAACCAATCTGTTCCATTTTTTGAATATATTGACTACCAATATTTGAAGTCATCACAATAATTGTATTTTTGAAATTAACAATTCTCCCCTTACTATCTGTTAATCTGCCTTCATCCAAAACTTGAAGAAGCAAATTAAATACTTCAGGATGAGCCTTTTCAACTTCATCAAACAAAATCACAGCATATGGGCGATGACGCACAGCTTCGGTTAATTGTCCTGATTCATCATAACCAACATATCCTGGAGGCGAACCAATCAATTTGCTCGTACTATGCTTTTCCATATATTCACTCATATCGACTTTAATGAGAGCTTTTTCATCATTAAACATAAATTCTGCAAGTGCTTTTGTAATTTCAGTCTTACCCACACCTGTTGGACCAAGAAACATAAACGAACCAATAGGTCGTTCTGGATCATTCACTCCCGCACGAGAACGTCTGACAGCTCCACTTATTTTTGAAATTGCTTCACGTTGACCAATTACTCTTTTTCCGAGTTCGTCTTCCATACGAGAAAGTTTTTCTTGTTCTTCTTCTAGCATTCGAGAAACTGGAATACCTGTCCATCTCGCAACCACTCCAGCGATATCTTCTTCAGTTACTTCTTCTTTCAAAATTCTGCGAGTCTTTTGAAGTTTCTTTAATTTTTCTAACAATGAATTTAATTCACGAGTGAGGTCTGGTATTTGTCCATAACGAATCTCTGCCACACGAGTGAGGTCTGCGCGAATTTCTGCATTTTCACTTTCTGTACGTAAAGACTCAAGCGATTTTTTTATTTCACCAATAGCTGTGAGAGTTTTCTTTTCATTTTTCCATTTGAGTTCCAATTCGTGGGTGCGTTCTTTGACATTTGCAATCTCTTCGTCAATAGCGTTAATACGTTTTTTGGT